>JAHHLP010000081.1 GCA_018679295.1 Rhodothermia bacterium | reverse complement strand
GCTTCGGGTAGCGAGTCAGATTGGCGCACAGGGCCTTGACGGCCCACAGGGCTTCGCATGGCGCCGCAGGGCTAGCATGGTGGCACAAGGGCCTCGCATGGTGGCGCACAGGGCCTTGACGGCCCGCAAGGCTTCGTATGGCGCCGCAGGGCTTCACCGGCGCCCCGGCGCCCCAGCGCTTCGCTGACGCCTAAGGCCTCAGTTGGTGCCCCGAGCCTCGTCGGTCCCCTAAGCGGCCCCCTTTGTGCCCCGAGCCTCGTCGGTCCCCTAAGCGGCCCCCTTTGTGCCCCTTGGTTTTCCGGGATTCGCAGGTTTTTTCGACGACGAGGGATGGCTGGCGGTTTGTTGCCGATAACACTGTAACGATCGCGAGATCTTCTTATACTTAACAGCGTTAACTAAGTGCCATGTCGAATCATTCCGAATCAGAGAAATCTTTGAGGCGACTCATTCTCGACTCGGCGAGGAAGGTCGTCGTCGAGGAGGGTTATGCCGCACTCACCATGCGCCGGCTTGCCAAAATGATAGGCTACAGCGCTACCAGCATCTATCTGCATTTCGAGAGCAAGGATGCGTTGCTGCACGCGCTGATTGAGGAGGGGATGGACTTACTCCACGCGAGACTTACGGAAGCTGTCGCCCGCGCTGAGTCAGATGCGGATGCGGTCCGCATGGTGTGCCGGGAATACGTGGACTTCGGGCTGGACAACCCCGAATACTACGAGGTCATGTTCATGCTTCATCCCCAGCGCATGGAGCGCTTCCCGGCGGGGAAGTACAGGAGGGCGCGTAGGAACCTGGACGTAATCGGGCAGGCAATTCGATCTGCGTCAGGCAGTGACGGTGACGCCGATGGCCCTTCTCTGGTAAAGGCCAGCGCTGTTTGGGCTCAGCTTCACGGCGCGATATCGCTTGTCATTGCTCAGCGTGTCGATGCGAGCCTCGATCGCGACGAGTTTTTCAACCGAATAATTGATGGCACCCTTAGCGGGTTAAAACTCAACGCGGAAGCGGAGGCGCAGCGATGAGTGAGTCACTCGCAAGACAAGGCCATCAGATCGGTGGTCAGACCGGCACCTCTCCATCACGCGTGGGAATCATCCACACGGCTCCGCGGCCCGGCGATCCGCATCTCGGACGGACGCTCCCCTCGCTGGCATATGAGGGAGCACGAAAGTATGCGAACCCGAGGCTCTTCGGACGCCCCGAAGGAGAAGGTTGGAAGTACTACTCGGCTGATGAGTTCTGCGACCTGTCGGAAGCCCTGGGTCTGGGCCTTCTGGATCTGGGTTTAACGAGGGGCGACCGAGTCGGCATGTATATGTACAGCGACGTGAATTTCTGCGTCGCCGACATGGGATGTCTGATTGCCGGTTTGGTAGACGTTCCCGTTTACCTTTCACACGAGCCCGAGGCTGCATCTTATGTTCTCGAGCACAGCGGCTCGAAGGCGTTGATCGTATCGAACCAGGACCAGTTCGATGCTATCTGGCCTGCGATCAGCAAATTGGATCAGCTCCGGTTTGTGGTAGTGGTCCGGTCGGCGGACATCGGCATGGTAGCTGCCCACTCGGAGCGCGTGGCCATCCACTCGCTCGATGAGGTGCTCGATCGTGGTCGAGCCGTACGCGCGGCAGATGGAGAGACCGTCAGCCGACTGCTCGATCAGGTGCAGCCGGATGACCTCGCCACAATTATCTATACGAGCGGCACGACCGGGCGTCCCAAAGGCGTCATGCTTACACATGAAAACATCTCCTCCAACGGACTGACGTCCTTCTCAGAGCTCGATGGGTACCGGCGCGGTCCTGATGGCGAGACCGGCATCTCGTTTCTTCCCCTGACGCACGTCTTTGCGAGAACCCTCCACTACGGATTCCTTGCCTATGGGACTACAAACCACTTTGTGGAACCACTGGAACTCGCGGACAGGTTGCTCGAAGTTCGCCCGACCATCTTTGCAGCCGTTCCAAGAGTGCTCGAGAAGGTGTACGGCAATATTAGGGCGAAGTCACAACTGGTGACGGGCCTCAAGCAAAAGCTTGCCTTTTGGGCGCTTGACCTGGCGGAGGAGAACCGGCTTGGTCACAAGATGCCGCTGACCTATCGGCTGAAGCATGCCGTTGCCGACCGCATTGTCTACTCCAAATGGCGTGCGGCGCTCGGGGGGCGGGTTGGCTACGTGATTTGTGGCGGGGCCGCACTTAACGCCGATCTCGCCAACATTTTTGGAGCAGCCGGTGTCAATGTTCTTCAGGGGTACGGCTTAACCGAAACCAGCCCGGTTATCACGTTCAACCGGCCGGGCCGCAACCGGGCTGGAACGGTGGGAGAGCCCATACCAGGGGTAGAGGTCACCATCGCAGAAGACGGGGAAGTGCTCACCCGTGGTCCGCACGTGATGGTCGGCTATTATCGAGACGAAGAAAAGACCGGGGAGGTCATTGACCCGGACGGGTGGTTTCACACCGGCGATATCGGGCACTTCAACGACGAAGGCCGACTCGTCATCACGGACCGAAAAAAGGATCTCTTCAAACTCTCGACCGGCAAATACATCGCGCCTCAGCCGCTCGAGAACAAACTCAACAAGTCGGACCTCATCGACCAGGTGGTGATTCTGGGGCCGGGTCGAAAGTTCTGCGGCGCGCTAATATTCGTGAACGTCGAGGCGGTGCGAAATCTAGGGCGAAGGTACGCGATTGAAACTGAGGATGAGGACGAACTGCTTCGACACCACCGCATCGTTTCAGTCTTCCAGTCACTGATCGACGAAGCGAATCGCGGCCTTCACCACTGGGAGACCGTTAAACAATTTCGACTGCTGCATGCGGATGTTAGTGTCGAGTCGGGTCTGCTTACACCAACGCTGAAGGTCAAGCGGCGCGAGGTCACCGAAAGGTACGCGGACGTAATTGAGGCACTCTACACGGAGTCCAATCAGGTGGACGGGGGTCCATAGCCAAGCCAGACGGGAGAAAATCATATGCAAGTAGAAGTCGCGGCAGGTAGCAAACACGTGGAGCGGTCGAGACAGTGGACACCGTTTCAGAAAGTCGTCGTCCTTGGAGCGGGAACGATGGGATCCCAGATCGCTGCGCATTTCGCAAACGCAGGCCTGGACGTACTCCTTCTGGATCTTCCGGGCGAAGATGCCGGGGCCCGAAATGCTGTTGTCGAATCGATGTTCAAG
>JAHHLP010000101.1 GCA_018679295.1 Rhodothermia bacterium | reverse complement strand
GGACGGGTCTTCCTTTTTATCGGCAGTCTGGCCGCGAGCATTAGTGTTTTGGCGGGGGCGTTCGGGTCTCACGCGCTGTCTGAGAGCCTGGGAGCGCGTGCTGATGTATTCGAGACGGCCGCTCGCTATCAGATGTACCACTCAATCGCGCTGGTCATCGTCGGTTTGCTGGCGGGCAGGAGCAGGTCGGGATATTCGCATCTTCAGCGTGCCGGCTACCTGTTTATCGCGGGAATAGTGCTATTCAGCGGTAGCCTGTACGGACTCGTACTGCTGGATATGCCAATGCTGGGAGCCGTGACTCCATTTGGGGGCCTTAGCTTTGTCGCGGGATGGATCTTCCTCGCTCTTGCCGGATGGCAAGGCCGGCATGACGACGCGGTGGACGGCCCGGGCTAGACGATATCGTCTTGTTCAAAGAGGAGTGTTATGCTTGGCGTAAGACTTCGCTTCCGGGCGAGCGAGACCATCTCTCCAGCCGTTTCCTCGGCGGTACGAAACGTCCGATACTCCTTGCTGTCAACCGCAAGCGCGTACCCGATATCATCCTTGTCCGAGGGAGTGTAATCCTCCCACTCGGTGGCCTCTTCTATTATGAACCGATCTTCTTCGGGGGAATACGCTGCGATGAAGCACTCCTTGAGGTCCGACTCGTCAATAAGACTAAGATTCCCTAGTGCTCCATACTCTTCGTCGTAGAACAGCGTCTCCGCGATGAGCTTGACGGTAAAGGTTTCGGTGTCGAAGCTTGGCATGGTCAGGTGCTGTTTAATCTTGGCCTTCGGGGCATCCGGTTTAAAGAAGATCAGCAGGCCGATCAAGATGCAGAATACGGCCTTTTTGTACAAACACGCACCTTTCGACCGAAGGGTGGTGTTGAACACGTCAACTATTCACTCGCTCGGATACATAGGCCGCAAGGAATTCATGCGACCTGTCGGAGGAGTATTCGATGGTCTCAGCATCGAAAACGTCGGAGAAGTGCTTGACGAAGATCGGCATCACGTCAGCGATTGACACGTCGCGGCCCAGCTCTCGAGAAATCGAGGTCATGTCTGCATCGGGCAGGCCGCACGGGACAATATGTGAGAAATACGACAGGTCTGTTTCCACATTGAGCGCGAGCCCATGACTCGTCACCCAACGCGAGCACTTGATCCCCATGGAGCAGATCTTGCGCGGCGGTTCGCCTTTCGCAGCCACAGTCCAGACGCCCGTTCGGCCGTCTATACGGGTCATCTCGAGGCCATAATGTGCACACGTCCGAATCACTATTTCCTCGAGGTCACGAAGGTATCGGTGGATGTCCGTGTAGAAATGTCCGAGGTCAAGAATCGGGTACACGACCAGTTGTCCCGGTCCGTGGAAGGTTATGTCGCCACCGCGGTCGATGCGCACAAAAGTAGCTCCCATCTGCGACAGCCCGTTGCCGTCAACCAGCAGGTGATTCGCGTCTCCGCTCTTTCCCAGCGTATACACCGGCGGATGCTCGACAGTCAGGAGCACGCTTGGAAGATGGTGTTCCGGAGCGGCCCTCTTCTCCCTGATAAGGCGAGACTGAATGGCCTTTTGCAGGTCCCACGTGGACTGATAGCCAGACAGCCCGAGGTGGCAGACAGCGACTTTTCTATTGTAGCCCTTCATTGCGAACGGCGACCGTTCCTAGTTCGTGATGTTTACGCGAACGTTGAACGTGCCTGTCATGTTCGTAGAAGAGGGCTGCCGGCTGATTTCACTGTCCAATTTTTCGTATCGAAGTGTGAAGTTTGCCGTCACCCGATTACTGAACTGATAGGAGATCTGCGGTGACACAGACGTTCGTGTGTGCGACGTGATCACGCTGACCAGGTCTCCCGACAAAGCGTCTTCCAACCTGAAAGTGTCTTCCGTGGACACGGCCGTTGTCAGGGCTTTTTGGAGCAGGAAGCGTTGATCAAGAGTCTTTGCTCGCGAGACGGATAACCCGAGACTGACGCGGTTGTTTAATCGTTTCCCTGGCAGGAACGGAATCGACATACCAACCTTCTGAAAGTTGGCCGTGAAGGTCAGCTCATTCGTGGTGCTTTCACTGACCTCGAAATTGCTCGTGCTCAGAGACAGCGACGTGCTCTTGTTCCACGCGACATTCGTCTGGAGGCGCCCTTTCCAGTTCAGGTCCAGTCCGATGAAAGGCTGATATCTTTGGTTGATTCGAACGGCGCCCGTCTCAGTTCTCGGTATTGTATACCGGATAGCCGTGCCCGGAACAAAGGCGAAGATCAGACTCGTGTCCCGCGGGGCCACGGCGGCCGCGAGCGAGTTGGTCCGGAAGTCCGAGCTGTAGTCTGCCGTGTAGCCGTGCCTCACAGTCGCACTCTGGACCAGACTGCGAACAATGGGCCAGTTACCCAAGCCAGTGTAGTTAACGTTCCAGCCTGGAAGCGGGAAGGGGATGTCTTGATCGGAGATCGTCCCGAGGCTCTTCGTAAATGCGCTCTTGAAGTCTTCCACAATGCTCTTGTTCGAGAGGACGACGCGTCCATCCTGCGAGGCATCGCCAAGAACGTCCAGTGGGAGGCCTTGGTTGACAGCAGCGGTCCGATCGGATCGGAAGGTCTCGAGCTGCGCCTCAACGAGGTTGAGATAGCTGCCACCAAAGGCCCAAACGGAGGACCGGTTATTGCCGTTGCGATTGCTTGTCGGCGGAATTCCGAGCAGATCATCCTGGCTGTAGGTCCGTGTAATGCTCTCCGACTCGTTTAGCGACCAGGTCAAGTTGATCGACAGCGAGCGAGTCGGGTTCAGCGACGTGCGTGCCTGAAACTGATCGGAGTTGTCGAACACGTCGGTGACCTGCAACGACGGATCGGAAATGCGGGTCTCGGGCGCGACCTCTCTCACGAAACCGAACCGATATCCCAGTGACGGGCCGACACCGCGCAGCGCATCGAATAGGCCGTAGTTGACGTCGCCCGTGGCCGGATCGCCGACGTTTGTCGATCGGGAGCCTCGCGACCCGGTGTACGTGATCGAGAAGTCCCGGATGCCGGTTACCGCCAGGGCCGCTCTCCTGAGGATCGCGATTGGGTCGGGGAGCGGAATCCTTGGTCCGCCCCCGCCACCATCCTCCGTCTCGACGGTCTCATCCGGACGGTCCTCGCCGGGGAGTTCCGCGGGTACTTCGGCAATTACCGAGTCGGGCAGTGCCTCCTCGCGTACCTCGCCGGCAGCCTCTGCTTTCTCCTGCTCGATACGAGCCTGGAGGCGTTCCTCTTCCTCGCGCTGTTTCGCGAGTTCGCGCTCCCTCTTTCGCTGCGCTGCCTCCTGCTCTCTACGCCGTTTTTCTGCCTGCTTCTCCGCCTCCGCCTTCTTCTGGGCCTCCTCTAGTTTTCGGTAGAAGCCGAACTTCCGCCAGAGATCCTGGATTCGTAAGGAAATACCGGTACGTATGTCTACCCGGTTGCTAACCGAGGCCCCCGTATTCCGCGAAATAGAACCGTTTTGCCAGTCATATTGGACGCTGTAAACGACGTCTTGAATGTTTATCCAGTCGAGATACTTGCTAGTGGTGAGCCTTGGTCGGAACGTCGCGCTGAATCGCTGTCCGTGCCGTTCGGGCCGAACCCCCTCGCCCTTCGTAATAAGTGTTCCGAATACGCTGGAAGCCTCCTTCGCTCGCAGACGATCGAGCTGAAAAACCGAGACTCCCAACGCCGAATCAGCCCCGGGATTCGCGTCCAGCCAGTCATCGATCGTAAACCGTCCGTCCGGAGAAGTAAGTACTTCGCCGGTTCCTGTGTCGACCACGCTCGAAAGAGTGTCGACTCCGGCCGCGTTCAAGCTCAGCCCGGTGTTTATGTCAAAGCTCAGGTTGAGAAATTGAAACGGGTTGTACTGCAGGCTGAAGTTCCGGCTATGGCTGAAGGAGTGCTTTTCGCGCACCGGGTTGTCGACCAGCAACTGGATGTCGCTGCGATCGTCCACACCGAGGATATCGGGACGCTCCTGCGTCTCGGTGAAGTTTCTTGTCGTTGTGGCGGATGTATTCAGCGACTGCGGCAGGTAGTTGAACTGCAGTTGTCCGAGCGTCTCCAGTACGGGTATTCCGTCGAGGAACCAGAAGGGCCTGACCGTTCGCGGGCGGCGTACGCTCAGACGGTAGGAGAGCGTGTTGGACCATCGCCATGAGTCGTTGAACGCGAGCGACGGATTGCGGGCCTTCGAATCCGTATGCGTGTAGCTCGCGGAGATTCCGTCGAGCGTGTACTTCAGGATGGACGACTTCGACCCAGACTTGCTCACCCGTGCCGTGAAGGACCGGGAGCGACTGTGCGTCTCCGCCGAAAGGCGAGCCTCCTCTTTCTCAAGTTCAGCCTCTTCTCTACTTATCTCTCCATTGTCTGCGCGATCGTCGATCTGTGCAAGTATCTCTCGCAGTCGAACGTCGCCACGGCTAGGCGCAAAACGCGGAGTGGACGTGTTGGACTGAAGCTGGAAGGATACAGGTATGCGCCATCCGAACTTCTCCGGAATCGGCTTATCGGCGTTCAGTTCAGTCGTAACGCTCCAGTTGTCGATGGCGCGCTGATCTCGTTCTCCCAGGGTGCTTGACAGCGACCCGAACCCGTCCGTTTGCGTCTGCCAGTTGGCCCGTATCCGACCAAGGTCTGCTAGCTGCACAGATGCATTCGCAAGGGCTGACCACCCCACCTTTTCATCATACCCGGCTACACGCAGTTCATTTATCCAGATGCTCACGTCCGTGAGGATGTCGCTGGAGCTAGTGCTCGAAGTATCCGCCGGATTGCGAATGCCAATTGAGATCGTATTGATACGGCTAAGCGATGGTGTTCCTCGAATAGCGATCCGTGTCCCGGGAGGCGCCTCTTCGCCCGCGTCCACAGCAAACACGCTGTCTGTCGGAACGCCCCTCTGGTCGCGGGTAACCTTGAGCTGATTCAGGGCGCTCAAAACAATGTTTACCGAGTTGAGGTCAACGTTTCGACCCTCGAAGTCCTGGTTCGTCTGCCAGAGAACATTGGGGTCCCGCGATAGCTCGCTACTCGGAGTGAGCGGTTGCTCATATTCGTAGTAGTCATTTGTCTCGTTTGCGCCGAGTCGAACGAACAGGCGGGACTTACTTCGCCCTTCATCCCGCGGGAGATCCTCAAGTCGCCGGCCGTCACCAAGGTCACCGTGCATATGAGCGAACATGCGGACGTTGGAGTACTTGAGGAAGTCGAGTCCCTGGCGGTATGTCTTGAAGATGCCGCGCTGCCTCCCCGGGTACAGGTTTTCGGCTCTTAGCACCATTGCCTGCTCGCGCGCGTTCTGCGTTCCTCCGCTCGCTAGCCGCGTGAGGCTTACCACGGTACCCAGAGGCGATTGATAGATGCCGGCATTCTCCTCGTTATTGACGCTGGAGATACTGAGGCGCGTATCGCGCGATTCCTCCTCACTAGGCAACTCTCGCTCCAGTGTAATCTGCTCTGATTTCTGCCACTGGCTACCCACCAACTCGAGCGTAGCGAATCGAAGCGTGATGGGAACCTGATGCCCCGTGGTCCACAACCGAATCGACTCAATCTTGCTGAAGTCCTGTATCGTCCCTACGCTACGTGTGAATTGGCTCACCGGGATTCTGATCTGATACCAGCCGGTTTGGCGTCCGGTCTCGCCATCAGTGATCTCCGTGACTACGAAGTCGTCTACCTGGTCCGGCCTTGCCAGCGAATCGAGAGCGGCCTTCGAAAGCGGCAGCTCGTATTGGAAGTAGCTATTGTCGGTATCAATGGTCGAGTTGAGGTTGATGTCCTCGGTGTCCGGGAATCGCGAATTGCCTCTCTTGACCGACGTGTTTTCTGCCAACTCGGTCTGGCCTTCAAATGAGTTGAGCTCCTGGCCCGGGAAGTAGCGGCTCATTCTCTGCTGGAACGAGGCGCCTCCAGGGTAAACCGACTCCGGATAGAATCGAGGATCATCGAAGTACCGGCTGTTGCCGTAGAAGTGATAATCGTCGCCGGACGGATCGACCTCCGCCCTGTTGACCTCAGCTACGTAGCGCGGATCGGTCTCTCCGCGGTCGAGGGAATTCAGGAAGGCCGTGTAGCGCCCCTGCTCGGTGGCAAACTCGGGATAGTCGCCTCCATATGAAGCCAGCCCGTCAATCCCCAGGTCTTCGGTTCGGCGGGTGTCATTGTCGATCTTCACTACGCGGTCCGGCGTCACTACCGGTACCCGGCCCCACTCGTCAACAGAGCTTTCTCCGATGGACTGCGTGGACAGTCCGTCCTCGTCGTTCAGTCGTTCGTTGGGGAGAATATCCTCAGTGATAAATCCCAAGTCCACGAAAAGACGAGCGTCCGGTCCCGCGTCATTGGCTTGGTTCTCCGGGTAGGCCTGCATGACGAATTCGACGAACTCGATGTTCTTCAGGCTGAAGTCGTTGAAGCCCTCAGGCAGACGTTGCATCATGCCACCCCAGGCCTCCCGAGGATTGTTCAGGAAGTCTCGAAGGTTCTGCGTGTAGTTGAAAGGTCCGCGTTCTCTCGGGTTGAAGTATAGGTCGAGGGTTGGCAGCGAGCGGTCGATCTCACCGCTGACGTCGCGATTGGGAAACACCTCCTCTATCAGCACGACCCGTACGGCGTCCGGCCGTGCCGTGGTAGTCCCGGACAGCTCGGAGATGATGGCCTGATTTACACGGTACCATCCGAAATTGCCTCGCCATGTCGTTCGCAGCGAGTCAGCAATGGGGCCCGTCTGAACCCCTACGCGGTCGATGATTCCGATGGAATCCGGAGGCGACGCCAACTGCCAGGATCCCGGCTGGGCGAGGGAGAACGTGTTCTCGAAGCCTTCAAAATCGTCCACGTAGGAGATTCCCCTCAGCTCATCGGAATTGAAATCGTCACCGTCGTCCCGCAGTTCTCTACGGCTTCGTTCAAAGGCTGCGGTCTCGGTATGCCCGGGTCGAAGCTGTGCGAACTCGCCGGTAATCGAAATGGAGCTCTTCTCCTTGGTATTGATCAGCGGGATGGCGTCAATAAGCCGCGTAAGCCACCTCGGTTCGATACTCAGCGTCCCGTCTACGCCCCAAATCGTGTTCGAAATCGGCTCCTCTCCGATCCGAAACTTGTCGATCGGAGACTTTTGGCTGAGGCGCATGACGGTGGCGCCAAGGGCCAGGCGTTCATCCAGGTCGTAGTCGGCCCGCGCTCCGAGAAGTGTCTTTTTCTGCAGGTTGAAAAAGGAGTTCTGTTCATAGCTGATGTCGATGTCCTTGGACAGGAAGGTGGGGTTCGTCACCGTGAGAGTTCCACTCTGATAGTCGACGACGAAGTCCACGTTCTCGCGAAGCTCCGCTCCTGCCGACGTAACGCGCACGGAGCCGGGAACGAGGCCGGCATATGCTCGCAAGTCATAGAACTCCTGGGTAGCGCCTCGGAACGAACCACTGATACGGTAGACATCAAGCTGTGTATCAAGGCGTGCGTTCTGCTTCTTTTCCGTGTAAAGGCGATCGAAGACGTATATGCTCTTGAACTGTTGCTGATCTTCCGGCGAAGAGACAGTCGCATCGATCAGGTCGTCGATCCGACTACCGAACGGCTCCAGGAAGGGAAATATCAGCAGACCACGACCTGCCTCGATAGTGAATCCGGGCAGATAGTCGAACAGGTTGTCGGGACGCTCCGCGCCATCCTCGTTCAGCCGGTCGAGTCCGAGTAGCTGAATAACTGTTTGCGGCTCGCCTACCCCCGGCAGCTTGGTCTGAGCCGTCTTGCCCGGGGGCTGAAACTCGATCTCCAGTTCGAAGTCGGTGGCGTTGACGCCGCGACCACCAAGCGGATAGATGTTTCGCAGCTCCAGATACCATGCCGCCGGGTTGAATGGCGGATCGGCATTAAGATTCGGCTGTCGGGGCTGGTTAGGTCGCAACATCTTCTGCACCAGGCGCTCGTCGTTACCAAACCCGTCGGTTGAAAAGTCACCGACCTGGAAGACATTCGTGCCGGCCTGATACCGGTAGGCGATGGACAAAGCCTCGTTGTCCTGCAGGCGTTGCGTCAATGACACGAAGCCGAGGTATGGATCGAGAACGTAATCGCGTCCAGGCTCGAGTTTGCGATATCTACCGGTTTGGAAATCGTTGTCCGTGAGGCCGAGTTGATCGCGCAGAAACGAGTTCGGCGGCGTGTCGGGGTCGCGAAGGGTCGAGATATCCGTCGTCGTGTAGCGGTCGCGCTCGTTGCGGGGCAGGTCGTCTGCGCTGGCTCGGATGAAGTTATCCGCGAGCGTCAGCAGCTCTTCGGACTCTCCGAGATCGACGACCGACACGATCTCGCGGACGTTCTCGTCTTCAGGAGAGGTGAGCTCGAACTTCCAGATCTCGACTTCATTGATCCGGGTGAATCCATGGGCCACGCGGATGTTTGGCGGGTCGGATAGTGCATCGTTCCACCGGTTCCTGAAATAGTAGCCAAGAAAGAAGTGCTTGCCTTCGTCATAGTCCGTTGGCTTCAAATCAAAGCCGCTTGATTCGGCGCCTCCCTCGATACTGAGCGAGTTGGATTGGCCTTCCTGCTGGCTCATGACCGTGGTCAGATGCACGCCGCCGATCTGGAACTGGCTCTTGATGCCGAACAGGCTTTGGCCGCCACGAATCAGCGTGGAAGGAGTCTGCAGAAATACGTTCCCGGCCTCGATGCTCTGGATGATCTCATCCTCGTAGCCGGTATAGTGCAGTTTCAGCTGGTTCTGATAGTCGAACTGGTTCTGCGAGTCATAGTTGACGTCGATTCGCAGCTTGTCTCCGATTGTCCCGTTGATGCCGAGCCGCAGGTCCTGCTTGAAGTCAGGGTCGAGCTGGGC
>JAHHLP010000105.1 GCA_018679295.1 Rhodothermia bacterium | reverse complement strand
TCGCTGGACCGCGTGCTAACCTCGAAGACGCTGAGAGCTACCGCACCGTTTCGCGTTACGCGAAGCTCGACTACGGTTGTTCGAAGCGAGTACGACGTCCACGCGCCGGCGATCACAAAAGCGAGAGGGAACGACCACGAAACGTACGGAAGAGGGTCCACACCGCGAAGAACGATCGCGAGTCCAACCAGCATCACCGGAATCATCACCGCGCCGAGCGGTCGGACGAGGTTGCGGCCGTACACGGTCGCGACGTTTTGATCGCCGGGGTGATCGACGGAACGAAAGGTGCGTGTCTCCCTGTCGCGGAATGAATCGCTCTTTCGCTCGGCTCCTTCCATACGGACTAACGGAGCGCGGCGAACGCGCGACCTACCGGCAGATCGATGACACGCTTGAAGCCCGGTTCGGCGGACATGACGTTGGGTATCGCATTGACAAGAGCGCCGACGGTAGCGGTATCGCCGAAGATCCCACCCTCGATACGAAGGTCAATAGGAGGGTCTCCCTCGACGACAACGCGGTCGATCGACGGAGAGACGCCTACGGCCATCTTAAGCTCGAGACGGATCCTGGCCCGGCCTCCCGCCTTCGCCACTGCGACCTGGTGAATGCCCGCCACCGCGCCTTCGTCGACCGTGACGAAGTCGGTGCGGATTTGCCGGTCTGCGATGGCGGGCTCGAGCGTCTCGGACATCTGTTCCGGCTCAAATCCCAGCGCATCCGCTACCAGCCGAAGGGATTGCATCAGACCAATGTGTCCAAACCGGCCGGTGGCCTTCTTCTCCGCAAACTGCGCCGGTGTTAGACCGGCCCCGATCTTTCGCTGCAACGGTCCGCGGCGGCGGCCGGCGTCTACTGCCCGTTCGACCTGTATAGAGTCTACCCTGGTACACGGAGCAGTCGCCATGACCGCGAGCGCATCCATCGCATATCCCGGGTTCACACCGGTCCCCAGAACTACGACGCCATTGTCCTTGCAAGCCTTGTCCAGCCGGGCCACAAACCCGTCACTTTGGCCGTCAGGAAACGACAGCTCCTCGGTGGATGAGATGACGTGCGATCCGGCATCAACGCACTGCAGCAACTGGTCACCCACAACATCGATAAACGACGACGTGCTGTGGATCACAACATCCGGGCGATGCTCGGCAAGACACGCATCAGCATCTCCCGAAACGACCACGCCTGTGGTCCCCGTGCTCAGCAGCTCACCAACGTCGCGACCAATCTTTTGCGGATCCACGTCAACGATCCCAACCAACTTGACCTCTCCCGTCGACTGCTTCGACAAAAGCACCCGAACCACCTCGAGGCCGATCGGCCCGATTCCATATTGAACTACACGTACCATTCGTTCTTCTCCGTGATCTTGCGTTTCGCTCGGGTTAGGGTGCCTGGTGGAAGGGATAGCCGAAGTGGCGAGGCGGATCGAACGTCTCTTTGACGGAGCGGGCAGACACCCAGCGGATCAGGTTCAAATAGGATCCGGCCTTGTCGTTCGTTCCTGACGCGCGCGCACCACCGAATGGCTGCTGCCCGACAACAGCGCCTGTGGGCTTGTCGTTGATGTAGAAGTTACCTGCCGCATCGACCAGACGATCGCTCGCCTTGACGACTGCGCTTCGATCGTTTCCAAACACCGCACCGGTGAGGGCATACGGCGAGGTGGAATCCACGAGTTCGAGCACTTCGTCGAATTTTGCCTCATCATAAAGATAGATTGTGACTACGGGGCCGAAGATCTCCTCGCACATCGTGCGATACGATGGATTGGACGTCAGTAGGATGGTCGGTTCGATGAAGAAGCCCTTCTCGTCGGAGTAGCCGCCGCCGAAGACGACCTCGATGTCGTCGGATTTCTTCGCCTCATCGATGTAGCCGGTGATGCTGTCGTACGCGGCGCGGTCGATGACCGCGTTCATGAAGTTCGAGAAATCCTCGACGTCGCCCATCGTTATTTCGGATAGCTGGCTTTCCATCGACACACGGACTGCCGGCCACTGGGATTTCGGCAAGTAGACGCGAGAAGCAGCCGAGCATTTCTGGCCCTGATATTCGAAGCCGCCGCGTACGATTGCAGTTGCCACCTGCTCTGCGTCTGCAGAGGCATGTGCGACAATGAAGTCCTTGCCTCCCGTCTCACCCACGATCCTCGGATACGACCGGTAGTCGGCAATCTTCGCGCCGATGGTCTTCCACATGAACTGGAACGTGGAAGTCGATCCGGTGAAGTGAAGACCTGCAAAGTGCTTCGAGGCGAAGACCGGATTCCCTACGTTTGCACCTCGGCCCGGCACCATGTTTATGACGCCCGGGGGAAGACCCGCTGCCTCGAGCAGCTTGTACATGAAGTGGGCGGAGTACAGCGAACTCGACGCCGGCTTCCAGATCACCGTGTTACCCATCAGCGCCGGGGCCGTCGGCAGGTTGCCCTGAATCGACGAGAAGTTGAACGGCGTTACTGCGAACACGAACCCTTCGAGCGGCCGGTACTCGACGTGGTTCCACACGCCCGGCGACGATATCGGTTGATCCGCATAAATCTGCTCGGCGTAGCGAGCGTTGAACCGGAAGAAGTCGATCATCTCGCAGGCCGAATCGATCTCTGCCTGATATGCATTCTTGCTTTGCCCCAGCATGGTCGACGCGTTGGCAATGTCGCGCCAGCTGCCCGCAAGCAGGTCGGCGGCGCGCAAGAATATTGCGGCCCGGTCGGTCCAATGCATTCGCGCCCAGTCGTGCCGTGCCTCTACGGCCACCTTGATGGCGCGTTCTACCTGGTCCGAGCCGCACATATACGCCCGGCCCAGCAGCAGCTCGTGATTGTGCGGGGCGCGCACGTCCTTGACGTCGTCGCTGACTACTTCCTCGCCGCCAATAATTGCCGGAATCTCTACCGGCTCCGACTTCATCTCCGCCAGCTTTGCTTTCAGTGACGCCCTCTCTGGCGAGTCCGGCGCGTAGCTCAGCACCGGCTCGTTGACGGGGGGTGGGATCTGCATTATCGCGTTGTTCATGTTTCGAACGTGTTGACCGGCAGTTGCTTCTGAATGGACCCGCGCCTGCCGTATCGCGTGCAGGACGAATGGTCTGGCGACCACTTGCGGTTTGGAAGGCAACTTACGCAGGCACCGTTCGATCCTGAACCGGGCCGGGTGAAAGAATCTAAAATTCTTGCTTCGGGCGGTAAGACCCGACCCGAAAGCGGGAAGTCGGAAAAAGCCTCGGCTGCCCGTCCCAACATGGTACTGTCGCTGGGCTAATTATTCCCTTCGACAACTTATTGTCGCTCGATTGCGGTCGATAGAAGAGAAAGTGATGTGTTTCATTTCGAGACCGGCCTATCACCCGGACCTTAGTCTCATACGCCATAACACGTTACTTCCCAGCTATTTAGCCACATTATTTAATCCTAGATCGCAATGAGTCAGGAGAACATGGATAGGCAACAGGCTCAGACAGCCGCATCCCAGCCGGCGAAGGACAAGAGCAGCGAGAAGCTCGTCGGCGCCAAGGAGGCGTTGAAGCAGAAGCTGTTACGGGCCGTCATGAAGCAGGCCATGGAGGAGATCGGGAGTCCGGATAACATCGCCGAGAAGGCGATGTCTGCCATCGATACTTCCAAGCCTCCGATACCGACGGCTGCCGACAGACTGCAGAACCTGCTGCTCGGTGAGATCGCCAATCAGGCATTTTCGACCATCGCGGACTCGGATGCTACGGCAAGCCAGATTGCACAGTCGCTTTCGATGGATCGCGACGACATCCAGGCGGTTATTCTGGCTCTCCGCGATCGTCTCACGGACTCGATCAGTGATGCAGCCGTTGCAACCCTTGCAGACGCCGAGCTCACCGCGACCGAGTTGTCCGAGCGCGTTTCTATCGGCCGGCCGGATATCCAGAATGTGATCCAGGCCCTCCGCGAGAGAGTCGCCGCCGCCATCCGCCAAGACGTGCTTCGTCGTTTCGAATCCACGGATGAAGTTGCAGATCGTATCGGGGAGACAATTCCGTCGGACGATCCAAGG
>JAHHLP010000129.1 GCA_018679295.1 Rhodothermia bacterium | reverse complement strand
CTCCGGCTCATGATTGCGGACCCACAGGAGCTTGGGCGCGGTAAACCCCGCAAACGCATCGTTTCCGGTCAACGAGACGAGTCGCCTCAAGCCGAGCGCGTCCCGAATTTCATCGCATTCTGCTGCTGCGCGCTGATCGTTCCACAGGATCGCAGGGCGCAAGACCTCGCCCTCCGCACCAAGCATGACCAGTCCATGCATCTGACCGGTCAACCCTATCCCGACAATGTCACGTGGTGCTACGCCGGCATCCCCGAGGACGCGGCGAATGCTGTGCCCAGTCGCGGCCCACCATTGCTCCGGATCCTGCTCACTCCAGAGGGGCCGCGGCGCTGCTACGTCATGGGGTGACGAGGCCACCCCCACGACGGCGCCGTCTCGATCGATCAGAAGCGCCTTGGACGCGGTCGTTGAGACATCGATTCCGAGGAAAAAGCTCATAGGTTTCCCGTCTGCGACTGCCGGCCACATGAACGCCCGTCAGCGCTGGTTCTGACTCCGTTACCAAAGCGTCGAATATAACGACGATCGGTGGACGAGGCTGTGGCCCGAAGTCGGGGCACCTAACAGGAGTCTGGTCTTTCTCTATGGCATGCCGTCCCGATTTTCTTCATTTTGGCGCCAGGTCGAGACCGCACCACCCGTCATGCCGGCAACACATGAAAAAGATCCGCTGGGGAATACTGAGCACGGGGAGGATTGCGCACAAGTTCGCAAGCGATTTCCGGCATGCGGAAGGCGGCGAACTGGTTGCCGTTGCATCTCGAAGCAAGACGAAAGCGGATGCCTTCGCGCAGGAGTACGAGATACCCAAGGCATTCGTGTCGTATCAACAAATGATCGAGTCGCCGGATATCGATGCGGTCTACATTGCCACGCCACACACGCTGCACTTGGAAAACACCCTCGACGCATTCGAGGCCGACAAGGCGGTGCTCTGCGAGAAACCGCTCACGGTCACTCCCGATGAATGCCGGAAGCTAATCGACCGCGCCCGGGACCGCGGGTGCTATGTGATGGAAGCCATGTGGACGTACTTCCTGCCTGCCGTCCAGAAGGCACGCGAGTGGGTTGAGGCCGGACGCATCGGAACAGTTCGGCATGTCAAGGCCGACTTCGGATTTCGGGTGCCGTACGACCCGGACACGAGACTCTACAACGTCGAGCTTGGCGGCGGCGTCATGCTCGACATGGGCATCTACCCGATCGCAATCGCGTGGCACTTCATGCGATCAGATCCGGACCACGTGGAAGTTATCGCTCGCAAGGCTCCGAACGGCGTCGAAGATGACGTCGTGGTACTGTACAAGTATGCTGACGCCACGGCAAGTCTATCCGCGTCCTTCCGCTGCACACTGCCGAATCGCGCGTTCATAATCGGCGAAGGCGGCTTCATCGAGTTGCCAGACTTTTGGTGTGCCCGAGAATGCCGACTCTTTGATCGCAACGGCGAGGTCGACCGATTCCGCGACGAACGGACGAGCCTGGGTCTTAACTACGAGACGACTGCAGTCAACCGGGATTTGCTGAACGGCCGGAGCGAGTCAGAGATCATGCCGCTGGAAACCAGTCTAGTGTTTCAGCGGCACATTGCCGATGTGCTTCGGCACGCGACGATCGGGCTGGGGCCGCACAGGCACTGACCAACGTGGAACCGTGGTTCTACGCTAGATCTCCCACTGTATTCTCGGAGACGGCCGTCATCAGGCGCTCTTTTGAAGCGCTAGCGCTACCGCTCCGGCCAGCTCGGCTTGCCGTGCGAAGCTTCCGCTCCATACGGCGAGGCGAAGTCTTCAACGCCTTCTTGCCGTGACGCACCGCTTCTTTTGCCAGCCTCCTTTCCTCACGCGACAGCAGGCGATCTACAGGCCCGAAGTCTCCTGGTCTAACGATGTGGGTCGAGTGGTGGGAGATGAAGTCTTGCAGTACGTGAATGTCATGCAGCTGGCCAAGCAGCCGGCCCAGCGTGTGCACGTCCTCCCTGAGTAGATGGAAACCCGTGTAGCCCTGCCCAACCAGCCACTCCAGTTGATACCGTAGATACTTCACCCAACGCCGCGCACGGTGGTATCCTGCCGGCGTATCGAGCACCGCAGCTTCTCTCGAAAACGTCCAGGCTTTTCTATACGTTCTTCCAATCCCTTCGGTAAGAACCAACCGGTCGCTAGTGCCGTCGGCCCCCGCTGATGCTGACGCCCACGCCATCAGGTCCTCATCCATGAATGTCATGAACTCGGCCACGATGCCGCCAGGTCGAACACCTTCTTTGGGCTTCATCGCGCCCTGAAGGTCAGTCACAACGCGATCCAGCGCCCTTCTCCCTTTCCTCCGTGCACGTAGGCGGATCGCCTCGATCGTTTGCGACCTGACGTGTAGGTCCCGGTCGTCTGAAAAGAGCCTCGCCGCAGACCTGTGACGGTTAACTCCATCGCGCGCGCACTCCTTGCCAACCACCGGACGAACTGCGACCCAGTAGGACCGGATCTTTTTGGTCTTGATTCGTAGCTCGTGAATCAGATCAGGCACCGGCTCCTCTGATTTGGAGCCGATAGCCTCTCCGATTAGGCCAGCCGCAGCGTGTCTCAGTGATTCAATGAGAAGCTCTTCCCTTTCCACCCAACTCCCACCATACGCTTAATTCAAAATTGGCCGTCATCCGCCCTGCCCAATGCCTCTCAAAGATGGTCGCCACGACCCGCGACAGATGCAAATGAAATGTCGTTCATCGGCGACCATAAACCCGGACTTCGCGGCGGCGTTTTGCTAACCACAAGGAACAGGGCAAATCTATTCCTCAGTGATCTCGGCTAGCATCGTACCCCGACAGTTCGCGGCACCGCAACGGCAGGCATAGAGACGGTCCCATGATTCATCGGGAGTGCCGTCTCGGTCCAACTGATAATCGTAAGTGAGTTCCTCACCCGGGGCAATCGTTCGAATAGCCTCGATAAAAACGCGGTCCTCGTCGTCCATGTAGGACTGACAGTTGGGGTCGCAGCAGTGATTGATGAAGCGCACGTCACTTCCTCCCACGCCGGCATCTATCACCACGTCATCATCGACCGCGAACAGGAAAGTGTGATGGGTCTCCATCTCCGCGTCGACATACCTCTCCGAGGCCTCATCATCAGAAATGATTTCGCCCGTGTACTCGCCGATTACGGTTCCCTTTCGAATCTTGCGGAGAGCAAAGACGCCCGTACCGTGAATCGGGGAGTTTGTCACCTCAAAGAGCGGGCCCTTTCCCTTCTTTATCCGCTTCCCGCCCTTCTTCTTGTTCTTCTTGGGCGCCTTCGTGCTCCTCTCTTTCTTCTCGGCCGACGGTTTCGTGCTCTTCTCTTTCTTCTTCGTCGGCTTCGTGCCTTTCACCTTGTCCTTCTTCCCCTTCGACCGATCCTTCTTCTTCACCTTCGTCCGATCCTTCTTCTTATCGGTAGCGGCCGTCTGCTTCCGGTTCCGCTTCTCGCCCTTCCTGGTCTTCGTCTTCTTTTTCTTGATCTTCCTGTCCTTCTTCTTCGCCATCTTCTGCTTCGCCTTGTACTTCAGGAGTTGTCCACATCGGGATTGAGTTGGCGCAGCCACGTATTGTATCCGGTGGACAAAAGTTCCTGCCCCCCGACACCTGGATCATACTGCTGCTCATAGGGCGCCTTAGCGGAAGTCAATCAACCACGGTCTTGTGCTCATCCTGCGACAATCGGCGGACACGTGAAGTACGTTTCAGAATTACTGACGACAGAGGGATCAGTACCGAATTGGACGCGAAGGTTCGGAGGAGACGCTGGCCAGCGACTCATCGACCCTCCGGACGCAGGTCTACGATCCATATATCGCCGCCGCTCGGACGAACACGGTCAAAAAGAATCGATTCTCCATCGTGCGACCAAACCGGGTAGTCGATCCGCACGTCCAAATCTTCGAATTCGAAGCTCTTGGTTGCGCCACCATCAAAAACGGATGTGATCCACAGGGTCTTGTGTCCGGTGACGTCGGCGATCCTGTCGAAGTTCGGACCCCACGACATGTGTGAGCCCCCCACGACAGCTACCAGCGGTTCTGCCGGCCCGTCGTTGACAGGGGCGAGCATTGCCATGCGTGTCCCGGAGTGATCGGAAGCAAACACCACGTGATTTCCGTCCTCGGACCACATCAGGAAATGGCCTGCGGCGCCGATGGTCGTCAGCTGCCTCTGCTCACGGCCGTCCGGCCGCATAGCCCAGACCTCCACCCTTCCGCTCCGATCCGAGTGAAAAGCAATCCACTCTCCATTCGGTGAGTAGTCGGGGTTGAGATCGAGGCTCTCGTCCGTAGTAAGTTGCCTGAGGGAGTCCGTCACCAGATCAACCGACCAAATGTCGGCGTTTCCCGACCGGGAAGAGAAGAACACCAGATGTCGGTCATCAGGTGACCACCGCGGCTGGTAGTCACCACCCGATCCGGTCGTCACGGACCGCGAAGCGCCGCTATCCATGTCGAGGACCCAGATGTTCATATCACCACTGCGATCGGAGTTGAATGCGACGCGTGAATCGTCGTGGGACCACGCTCCCCGGCTGTCTTCGCGGGTGGTCGACTCAACAACAACCGGTTTATCGGTAGCCACGCCGGTCTTTGGATCGACCGGCACGCGCCAGAGGTCTGCGTTGATGCCGAGCACCGAATACGCGATGCGCCTACCGTTATTCGAAATGGATAACTGGACGTCACTGCCGGCTCCCGTCGAGACCTGCTGAGGCTGCCCTTCAGGATTGCCCCGACTGTCGATCGGTTGAAACCAGATATTCATGCCGGCCGACCGATTCGAGGCGAAAAAGATTCCGCGCCCGTCCGACGCGAAGACGGGATAGACTTCGGTGTGCACGTCGTCGGTAACGATATTGATCTCGCGTGTTGTTACGTCAACAAGATGTATGTCGAACTTGGTGCGCTCGATGCTGACGAAAGCTGCCTGCCTGCCGTCGGGTGACCAGCGAGGGGACACGTGCGTCAGCTCCTCCGACACGTCCGTTGTTAGCTGCTGCGGGTTGCGTCCTTCGGAATCCGATACCCAGATCCGCCTTGGCCCGGCCCAGTCTGCATCGAAGAGGATCTTCGAGCCGTCGGGGGAAAAGCTGGGATTGAATGCATCATCGAGGATGCGGCGCTCCTCGCCGGTCTCAAGGTCGAGCTTCCAGACGTCTCCGTTGAGATAGGCTGCAAAAACATCCCCCGGTTCGATCCTTCCGGAGGGATCGTTGGAGCGGACGAACACCAGCGACTTGCCATCGACCGACCACGACGGCTGAATGTCGTCTTTCGGCCCGAAAGTAATCTGCTCTTCGGATCCACTCTGCAGATCGCGAACGAAAAGGTGTCGATACCCACCCGTTTCGCGGCTGAAGGCGATCCTCCGACCTGCCGGGTCGAACGCCGGAAACTCCTCCACCGCAGCAGCAGAGGTGACCTGACTGAACTCGATCGATCCCATCCCGCGAAAAGGCAACCCGTTTCCCGAGCGACCCGTGTCTCCCAGTAGCAGAAGCGCCATGAAGGCCGCGGCAAGCACAAGTACCACGCCGCCAACAAGTCGGGGGCTTATCGGCTTGCCGAGGTCGCTCCAATCAGATTCAGCGCGACCTTGCGAGGCCACTCGAAGGGCATCACAAAAGTCCATCATCGACGCGTAGCGATCGCCGGCATCCTTTTCCAAGCACGTCGCAAGAACGCTCCAGAGTTGCTCGTCGATATTCTCGATCTTCGCGGGCGGCATATTCAGAATGGCATACGTCACCGCCTGCTCGTAGTCGCCTTCAAACGGCCGCCGTCCCGCAAGCAGCTCATAGAGCGTCACACCCAGACTCCAGATGTCCGATCGATGGTCGATCGTCTCGCCCCGAATTTGCTCAGGTGACATGTAGTAGGCCGTCCCGAGCGCGGCACCGGTTTTTGTTCGGTCAAGTACACCAGTGACCTTGGCAAGACCGAAGTCGAGTATGACAGCCCGGCGGCCATCTGCCAAGAAGATGTTTGCCGGTTTGACGTCGCGGTGTACGATTCCCTTACCGTGCGCAGCAGCGAGACCATCTGCGACCTGTTCAGCCACATCGACCGCCGCAGCCACCGAAAAACGCTGCGTGTTCACTGCCTCGGCGAGGGTGCGCCCCTCGTAGTGCGCCATGGCGATGTACGTGCGTCCGTCCTCGCT
>JAHHLP010000114.1 GCA_018679295.1 Rhodothermia bacterium | reverse complement strand
AGCAACAACAAACAGTTTGTTGTAAACGTCACGGCCAGCCCGTACCCGGTAGACGTAAGCGCCCGACGGTAGGCGGTCGGTGTCGATCTCAACTTCGTGACTTCCCATCGATTTTAGACCCACCTCCACAATGAAAACTCTGCGACCTAGTACGTCGAACAAGGAGACTTCTATCACGCTGGGAGCCTGAAGCTCGAAGGCGACAGTGGTGAACGAGGTGGCCGGGTTCGGGAAATTTCTGTGGACCACAAGAGAACCGGGAGCCTTCCCAATATCCTCGATCGCAGTCGCCATGGTGCTCGATACAAATACGTTGTCCACCAGCACCCACGAACCTATCGTCGGATCTCCAAAGGGAGGAGAACCAGTAATCCCGAACTGCGCCTCGACAAGCAGATCGGCAACCTCCCCCGGCTGAAGACCGGTATACCCGATAGGCACGACGAATTCCTGCCAAGACGGCGGTTGCTCGGTCTGAAACTTGGTGAAGCCGGCTCCTTCCGTGGCACCGGTCGTCCTGTTGATGACCGTAAGTGAGACGACCAGCGAATCCATCATCAGCAGCGAGTCCTTGAATGATCCTCGAAAGTATGGATAGGCTTTGTCCACACGGTGCCCTCCGCCCGACTGAAAGCTCCGAAGAGTCGGGCAGCAATTTGAGGGAAGTACCTCAAGCCGAGCCGAATAGGCGTCACCCTCAATCGAATCGTTTGGATCGAAATCGGGGGACCGGGTGACCGCGTCACTGCTACTCTCCCAGTTTGCTGGCACTCCTACCGACCACCGCTCAAAACTGCAGTTTCCGAGAAACTGGGAATGCACTTGATCGCACCGTTCGCGTGCCATATCTGTTTGCGCGAGAAGCGCCGCAGGGCAGATAGCGACCGACAGCAGACTCAAACCAGCGAATAGACGCGCAAGCGGAGTCAAAGATGGGCGATTCATGAGGAGCCTCCGTTAGTAGGCTATAGGAGTTGGATCGCCGCTGATCAGCTTCACGTTGGCAACGAAAGCAACCAACAGTGGAAAGTCAAGTTGGTATGCGTTAGTCTCGGTTGGAATCGACAGCGAGCAGTCCTCAGAAGCGATTTCTCAGGTCCACCGGTAATTCAGTGGCATCTGCTTGCCGTTTTCGGTAAAGTACCGTTGATCAAGTGAGCCTTCCGAGCTATCACTTCCGAGTTCTGACCGAAGTCCGCTTCTTACCGGCGGCTACATCCCCTCGTTCAGCGCCAAAAGATTCGAGTTGAGTTTATTCCCGGCCGATCTGAGGGGTCTGGCGTCGTGACCCAATAGGCGGAAATGCTTGGCGGCCCGCAAACCGCGAGTGCCAAGCCTCGACCGCGAAGAACGGAATCAAGGACCCAGGGCAGCTCAGCATCGGAATATCGTTGGACTCGATGATCTCATGGGAGGCGCAACTGAATTCACATACTGGACAAGAGGATCCCCATGGCATCGCTTGAAATGCATGTGTCGTATCCACTCGACGCTGCTGTAGTTTCCCGCCTGGTTTCTGCGAATAGTCCTGGCAACTACGCGCTCGGACGCCTTACCGAGGACCAATCAACTTTCTTGATTTCGTTCGTCGGAAGAGCAGATAACGATCTTCGAAAACCGTTGCTATTCTGGGCGGGAGAGGGGTCGTTTACTCATTTCAAGTTCTCGTACGCGAGTAGTGTGCGGGCTGCTTTCGAGAAAGAGTGTGCCAATTATCATGATTTCGGCGGCAGCGAGAAACTCCAGAACACGAATCATCCGGCCCGGCCGGCTGGAAAGCGGTGGCAATGTCCGCGATGCCGCGTGTTTGACACCACGATCACGGTCGACAAGCGCCCGGAACCTACCGCGAAGAATGAGGAGCTGAAGAGCAGGCGATAGTTGACCAGCCGGGTTGGCCCCTCCCCACCTGAAAGTGAGTCAAGCGCCCTCGTCGCCATGACCAAAGAACGTCTCGATTATGAAACCCCGGGGGAGCCCTGGCGGGATCACCAATTTGGTCAAGGCCATGGTCCGCAATCGGGAACAAGCCAAGTAAGACACGGGGCCGCCATTGTATCCCAACGTTCCACTTGAAAGTAGTTGTGCTCAACACTATGAATCTACTTGATCGTATGCCGCTGACGGTGCTCGTCATCGCCGCCCTCTTGTTGGGTATCGCCCCCCTCTTCCCACAACCGCACCTCTGGGAAAAGCTGGTCATGCTTGTGAACGGCGAACTATCGCGCCCGGCGGATGTCTTCGACCTTATCGTTCACGGTGGTCCTATCCTGCTCGTCATCTGGAAGATCAAGCGGGACTACACTTCGAGGGATACGGACCTGCCTCCCGACAGCGCGCAAGAGAACCTTTCATAGCAGACTCCGCGCAAACCCGGAAGTCCTGCTACGCGTCCTCCGGTCACCGGCCACATCGACCGCCAAACGTGCGCGCTTGCCGCCCACGCTTTGTTTGTCTTCAAAACTTCGAATATTATCGATCTCCGTCCACGGAAACGGGAAGGTCCAGGATGAATCGGGCAACGAGTACAAACTGTCGATCAAGGTGGTTCAGACGCCGAGCGGTAACAGGCGCTCGGGGTTCACGCTGAAGTAGTGGACCCTCCCATATGCTGGCAGAGCATTTTCTGAACCGTATCCCATTAGCAACTGTAACAGAGGCGACCTTTTTGATGAGGTCGCCTCTTTGTTTGCCAGTATTTCAACACGCGGAAACGGGAGTGCTATTTTCAGGTCCGACCATCAAGATTCGAAGCGTTCCCGAATGAACTACGGCAACAACGCAGAGCAACGGCGACTCATCGACTCCGAGGAACGCCGCGCCGACTGGAAACACTGGGGACCCTATGTGGCCGAGCGAGCCTGGGGAACCGTGCGTGAAGATTACAGCGCAAAGGGCGACGTCTGGCGCCACTTCCCGTACGAGCATGCCCGCAGCCGGGTCTATCGCTGGAATGAGGACGGACTGGGCGGCTTCTGCAACCGGTTCCAGAACCTGTGCCTCGCCGTCGCGATGTGGAACGAGCGCGACCCGCATCTGAAGGAGCGGCTCTTCGGCCTGGACGGCCGACAGGGAAACCACGGGGAAGACGTCAAGGAACATTACTTCTACCTCGACGGCGTCCCGACGCACGCGTACATGAAGATGCTCTACAAGTATCCTCAGGTTGCCTTTCCCTATGACGAGCTTCGCGCCATCAACGAGTCGCGCAGCCGGCTCGACCCGGAGTTCGAGTTGTTCGACGCGCTGCACGACACGTTCCTCGGGAATCGCTATTTCGATGTCTTCATCGAGTACGCGAAGGTCGACGAGGAAGACATCCTCTGCCGCATCACAGCCGTCAACCGGGGCCCCGAAGCTGCGCCGCTCCACCTGCTTCCGCACGTCTGGTATCGCAACACGTGGGGATGGGGTTATCACCGGCCGCGCCCCAAGCCCGAGCTACATGCAGTCACAGGTGATGCTCCCTTCAAAGTCCACGGAACGCATCATCATATCGGTGAGCGGTGGTGGTATGCGCAATGCCGATCGGGACGTAGCGACGGGGGTCTTCTCTTCACGGGTAACGAGACCAACTCCGAGCGACTGTGGGGAACGACCAACGACGCCACGTACGTCAAGGACGGGATTAACGAGCGCGTGGTCCACGACAAGACCGACGCAGTGAATCCTGAGATGCGTGGAACGAAGGCCGCCGCCTGGTTTCGGCACGTCTTGCAGCCCGGGGAGTCCTGGGTCGTGGACGTGCGTTTCGCGAATCACTCGATCGACGCACCCTTCGAATCGACGGACGAAACCTTCGAGATGCGCCGGAACGAATGCGACGACTTCTACGCATCCATCCATCGCGAATCGCTGAGCGAAGATGAGCGTCGCGTGCAGCGCCAGGCCTTCGCGGGACTTTTATGGAGCAAGCAGTTTTATCACTACGGCGTCGACCTCTGGCTCGAGGGCGATCCGGCGAAACCGCCGCCCTCAACGGCACGGCTCAGCGGTCGCAATTCAGAGTGGCGGCATTTCTACTCCGTCGCGGTAATGTCGATGCCCGACAAGTGGGAGTATCCGTGGTTCGCAGCATGGGATCTCGCCTTTCACACGTTGCCCATCGCCATGATCGACCCCGAGTGGGCCAAGCGCCAGCTGACCATCATTTTGCGCGAATGGTACATGCATCCCAATGGCCAGATTCCGGCCTACGAGTGGAACTTCGGAGACGTGAACCCTCCCGTCCACGCGTGGGCTGCATGGCGTGTTTATGAAATCACACGCAAGGTCACCGGACACGCGGACACCGTCTTTCTCGAGCGGATCTACCACAAACTCCTGCTCAACTTCACGTGGTGGGTCAACCGCAAGGATCTCGGCGACAACAACGTCTTTCAGGGAGGATTTCTGGGTCTCGACAACATCGGGGTCTTCGACCGCAGCAAGCCACTGCCTACCGGCGGTTATCTGGAGCAAGCGGACGGCACAGCATGGATGGGGATGTACTGCCTGTTCATGCTCCGGATCTCCCTTGAGCTTGCCAAGACGCGCCCTGCATATGAGGACGTCGCGACGAAGTTCTTCGAGCACTTCGTGTATATCGCCAGCGCTATCAACGACGGCTGCGGCGGTACCGGACTGTGGGATCCGGAAGACGGGTTCTACTACGATCTGATCCATACGCCGGACAATCGCTACTATCCTGTCAAGGTTCGCTCCTTCGTCGGGTTGATTCCTCTCCTCGCTGTCGAAGTCATAGAGGGTGAGGTCCTCGACATGCTGCCCCGCTTTCGTCGTCGGATGGAGTGGTTTGCGGAATACCGTCCGGAACTGGTCGAGCACATTTCGTCGATGGGTCGGCCCGGTGAGAACGATCGACGGCTCCTCTCGCTGGTGGACGAGCCCAAGCTGCGCCGAATCATGGAGCGCGTACTCGATCCGACTCGCTTCCTGTCGGACTACGGCATTCGATCCCTGTCGCGCCAGCACGAGGAAGAACCTTTTGTGCTTCGCGTCAACGGCAATGAGTACAAGGTCGAGTACGAGCCCGCCGAATCGCGCACGGCGCTCTTCGGAGGCAACTCGAACTGGCGGGGACCCATCTGGATGCCGCTGAACTATCTAATGATTGAAGCTCTGCTCGACTACCACGCCTACTACGGAGACAGCTTGACCATCGATCTGCCGAGAAATTCGGGCAATGAGCAATCACTCGACGAGGTAGCGAAGAATATCGGCCAACGGCTGACTAGCATATTCCTTCGAGACGCTGACGGCAACCGACCTTTTCTCGGCGACAACCCGTACATGCAGGCCGACCCTCATTGGAAGAATCATCTTCTGTTTCACGAGTACTTCCATGGCGACAACGGGATAGGTCTCGGTGCCAGCCACCAGACCGGCTGGACGGCGCTGGTAGCCGAGCTGATCGATCGCTTCGGGTGATCGCAGTTGCCGAACTGCTGACTATGGACGGCTGCGACGCGATTGTCCTCAGCCCTTTCGAGAATCTAGCCCTTGATGCATCCGAGCGGTCGCAGCTGGGCAACCTTCCGTGAAATGCCGGCCATCTCGCATGCGTCGACTACGTCCGACACGTCCTTGTACGCCTCGGGGATCTCCTCATTAATCGTTCCGCGGGATGCGCCGCGGACTATGATGCCGCGCTTCTCGAGCTCTCCGGTAATATCACGACCACCCGCTGCCTTCTTTGCTTTCCTCCGACTCAACTGCCGCCCCGCACCGTGGCATGTGCTGCCAAAGGTCTCTGTCATTGCCGTTTCGGTCCCGACCAGCACGTAGGAGTAACGACCCATATCGCCCGGCACCAATACAGGCTGACCCACTTCGGAATACGTCTGAGGTATTTCCGGCGAACCAGGACCGTATGCACGCGTCGCTCCCTTCCGATGAACACACACTTCCCGCACGTCACCGTCGATGTCGTGCGCCTCAAACTTTGCAATGTTGTGTGCCACCTCGTAGACCGTTCGCAGTCCTACATCGCGCGGGCCAACGTTCAGACCATGCTCAAAAGCTAACCGGGTGTTATGCGCAATGACCTGTCGATTCGCAAACGCGAAGTTGATGGCGCATCGCATGGCACCCAGGTACTTCTGTCCTTCCGGTGATCTGATCGGCGCGCATGCCAGCTGACGGTCCGGAAGGTCGATGCCGTACTTGTTCATCGCCCGGTCCATCACGGACAGATAATCCTCGCACGTCTGATGACCGAATCCGCGCGATCCCGTATGGATGATTACGGTCACCTGATCGAGCTCAAGGCCCAGAGCCCGAGCCGCTGCCTGATCGTAGACCTCAGCGACATAGCCGAATTCAAGAAAGTGATTGCCTGAACCCAGCGTCCCGATCTGCGGGACACCGCGCTTCCAGGCTTTTTCAGAGATCGCGTCGGGGTCGGGGCTGTCGATGCAGCCGTTCTCCTCGATAAACGCGAGATCATCTGGGTCGCCAAATCCTTCTTTCACCGCCCATTGCGCGCCACCACGGACAGCTTGCTTTAGCTTGTTCCTCGATATCTGAAGCGCTCCTGATGAACCAACGCCGGTGGGCACGCGCTCGAAAAGCTCGTCGACGATACGGTGAAGTGATCCGGAGACGTCGCTACGCGTCAACCGAGATGCCATGAGCCGCACCCCACAGTTGATGTCGTATCCGACTCCACCTGGTGAAATCACCCCTTCATCGACATCAAAGGCGGCGACGCCTCCTATCGGAAAGCCGTAACCCCAGTGGATGTCCGGCATGGCAAGAGAAGCCTTTACGATGCCCGGCAGGTGCGCGACGTTGGCCACTTGCTGCGGCGCCTTATCCGCACGGATGTCGGCCATCATCTTCTCAGTCGCATAGATGCGAGCCGGGACGCGCATCTCCCCTGATTTCGGAATCTCCCATAGGTAGGGAGCGATCTGCTCGATCTCCGATGCTGCTGCTGCTGTGGCCATGGTTCTACCTCCGGATCACTCACTGCGAACTTTCTACATATCAAATATGATCTGTACCGACCATTCGTTTCGGTCGTGGACGATCTTCAGGTCGTGAAATGTCACAGCTTTGATCTCGCATTCAATCGTGTGCCGCTCTGGATCGTACGTTTCGCCGGACACGCGCGCGATCAAGTGATGCGCGTCAATCGACTCGATCTCGAACGCCCTCAAGACCAAGTGCTCGACTTGGTGCAGGTAGTTCAACTCGGACAACCAGCGCACCAGGAGGGCATCGCGATCCTGCGCCTCGATCGACACGCGCTTCTCGACGTCGAGCCCGACCGAATCCGCCGAAACGAGAATCGTGAACATCCCGATTGCCGCTCGCTCGAATAGCAACTTCTCGGTCGGCGCCCTCACCTCGATGCCGACGTCGGCTGTGTGGTCGATCTCTCGAAGCCAGGGAAAGTCTGACATTAGGCCCTCTGTTCTTAATGCGCTTTCTCCGGGCACGATCTCTTACCGACTCGCGCCGAGCTTCTTCCGTCCAGACCCATCCCATCGACGACGGCCTGTCGGATCCGTGTCGTTACAACGACGGTAAGCTAGCGAAGATCGCGATCCCGCAAGCCAGTCGCCTGCGATCGAACGTCGATACAGATTGACCGCTCAGCTTTGACGAGTGATTACCGCTCAGCCGACCTTTACGTCGATCTTCCGGGGCTTCATCTCCTCGACCTTTGGCACGCGAACGATGAGTTCGCCGTCCTTGAAGGTTGCCCGGACCTTTTCGGCGTCGGCCATCTTCGGCAGCCGAACGCTGCGGTAGAAGCTTCCGAATGTGCGTTCTACCCGCAGGAAGTTCTCGTCTTCGTCGCGCTTAGTCTCCTTGCGCTCGCCACTCACGGTCAGTTCGTGGTCGGTCACGTCAACTTTGATCCCGTCCCGCGAAACGCCGGGTACGTCCATTCGAATGACGTACGTGTCATCCTTCTCCGACATGTCCATTCGCGGCGCCCACACATCGGACATCAACTCCTCACCGTCACCCACGGACGAGAAAACGTCGCTGAATAGCCGGTCGACCTCTCGGCGAAGATTACGAAGCGGAGTGATTGCTCGGGTAATTTTCTCTGTCATCACTTCACCTCAATTCTACTGTATTTAACTCGGGTTGCTTCCGTCCGGTCGTCGACACACGCAACCCTGTACAATAGTTACGAGGCCCTGCGGTATGGACCCGTCAGGCAAACTAACTGCGAGCCGTAGTCAGATGTCGGAGATCAGTGTAGGTATGCGGTTGATCATCATATAGCTTTGACATCTGAATGGGCGAGCGTGTGCCTGGCAGCCGCAAAATCGGCTGCCAGGAAATGGCGCCGCGACGGCGAAAAGCCTTGCCGACCAGGTCAACCTAAAGCATATTGTGGCTTGGCCGAACCTCCATCTCTGCAACCGGTGCTCCAGAATGCGACACCTCGGCGTCCTCTCAGTACTCGTGATCGTTGCGGCAATCATGGTCGCTGCGACGTATCAACCCAATTCAGATCGCGCTTCAATCGCGCTAGAAGTGCAGGAAGATCCGCGACCAAAAAACCATCTGCCACAGTTCACCGATGACGAACGGTTGATCAAGCCGGACGACTGGCAATCATGGGTCATGGTGGGCGCGTCGATCGGTTTGTCGTATTCCGAGCCGGTCTCGTTTCAACCACCGGCGCCGGACGACTCGCCGGGCACCTTCCACCACATCTACATGCAACCGTGGGCCTACCAGTCGTTTCGCGATTCCGGTGAGTTTCCGGAGGGCACGATGTTCATTCTGGCGATGTATCCGCCGGAAAACGATCGCATTCCAGCGAAGGGCGGGTGGTATGAGGGTGATGGCCGACTCGCTGAAATTCACCTCAAGCAGAAGGGGCTTCACGAGACCGGCTGGGGGTTCTATGGATACGGTCGTGAGGATGAGAGCGCCGAGCTGATCGATGGTAGCGCCTCGTGCTACACGTGCCACGCCGAGGAAACGGTCCACGACCACGTGTTCGTGCAATTCTATCCGGCGCTTCGAGATAAGCTGAAGCCAGAGGGGTCTCACTAGGCGGTCGCTGCTGCCAAGAGATGACGGTCGTTGGATACTCGGCCTACGGCCTGGATGATCGTCTCTAGACCAGGCGCTCTCTCAACGCCTTGGCCACGGCGCCGGACTGATTGTGGACGTGTAGTTTCGCGTAGATATTTCGAAAGTGGCTGTCGATGGTGTGAGGGCTCAGGTTGATGGCCTCGGCGATTTGCCGTTTTGACTTGCCTTCCACCAGGTGTTCCAGGATTTCCTTTTCACGATCCGACAGTCCGTAGTCTGTTACCGGCGGCGACATCTCCGTGAACATGTTCAGCACGCGTCGTGCGATCTGGCCATCCATCGCCGCCCCACCAGAAAGCACTGCGCGCAAGCCGGTCATAATCTCGGCCTTTGGGGACGACTTGAGCAGATATCCAGATGCTCCGTTACAGATTGCCCTGAAGATCTTGTCGTTATCCTGATGAACCGTCAGCATCACCACAGGCAGCGAGGGAGCAAGTGCCTTAACCTTGCCAACACCGGTGATGCCGTCCATACCCGGCATCTCGATATCCATGAGCATTAAGTCCGGCAATCCACCTCTCTCGAGCATTCGGAGGGCAGGATCGCACTCAGCGAACGTTTCAGTACATCTCAGCCCCTCTGCTGTGTCCACAAGCGCAGCGACGGCGTCACGGTAGAGCTCATTGTCCTCCACCAGCCAGATCGCGGCTTCTTCCGCCTGTCCCGCTCCCGGCGCGTCGCTTTCTGAAACGGATGAAATCATTTTATGACTGCTGTTCGCCGTCTAGCCAAACGTTCTTGGCAGACGAAAAGGCCCTATTCCCGAAACTACAGATCGTTTGTTGGTTGCGAATGGCGCGTTTGCGCCATTCTTGCCGAAAGAGTCACTTTTGTGCCGGTTCCAACCTCGGATTCTATGTCGAGCTGGCCCCCAATCTGTTCGGCGCGACGTGCCATCGAGCGTTTGCCCATTCCGGAAGTCCGATCAGACGCGTCGAACCCTGATCCGTTGTCCTCGATGCTCAGTCTGACCCCCCCATCCCGTACGCTCAGGTCAACGATGACCCGGCTGGCACCCGAGTGACGGGCTGCATTGTTAATAGCCTCTTTGTAGATGAGAAAGATGTTGCGCTGAACGACAGGATCCAGCCCGACGTCCTCGTCCAGGTCGGTCGAGATCGAGTGATCGAGGCCCCCGAGCAAGGCTGCGGCTGCGTCGCGCATCCGGTCGACAAGATGGCTCGCACGATCGGACTCGGGATCAATCGACCAGACTATGTCACGCAAGGAATCCACCATGCTGCGTGCAAACTCCCCGATCTTTCCGAGAACAACCTCTTGATCTCGCGGGTCCCCGTCTACGCTTTCGGACATCAGCGCGAGGCCACTGAGGTTGCTACCTATGTCGTCGTGGAGGTCGGAGGCAATACGGAGCCTCGTCTTGGCAAACTCAAGTTCCCTTCTGAAGGCC
>JAHHLP010000076.1 GCA_018679295.1 Rhodothermia bacterium | reverse complement strand
ACACAGTAGAAACGGGTCGTTTCGGTCTCGATGGTGGGGCCATGTTTGGTGTCGTTCCGAAGCCGCTTTGGAGTCGCAAAATTCCAGCAGATGAACGTAATCGCATCCCACTTGCGATGCGTTGTTTGTTGCTGGAGGACGGCGATCGTCTGATCCTGATCGACAACGGGATCGGCGATAAGTTCGACGACAAGTTCACGAACATATATAACGTCTCCTTTAGCGGGTCCAGCCTCAAGCAATCGATGTCCGATCTCGGGTTTGGACTCGATGATGTGACCGACGTCGTGATCACGCACCTGCACTTCGACCATTGCGGAGGAAGCACGGTGAAGACACCTCATGGCCTGGAAGTCGCCTTTCCCAATGCTCGATTCCACGTCCAGCTCAAACACTGGGCAGCGGCCAACGCGCCAAACGTGAGGGAAAGGGCTTCATTCCTTCGCGAGAACATTGAACCGCTTGCGGAGTCGGGCCAGCTTTCTTTTGTCGACGGCGACGAGGAGATCTTTCCAGGAGTGTCGGCCATTACCGTTGATGGCCACACCGATCACATGCAATTGGTCAAGATATCGGACGAAGAGACGACGCTCGTCTTTGCTGCTGATCTACTCCCGACGCGGTTTCACCTTGCACCGGCATGGACGATGGCATACGACATTCGTCCGCTGGTTTCGATGGAGGAGAAGAGCCGATTCCTTCGGAGGGCGGTCGACAACGGATGGCATCTCTTCTTCGAGCATGATCCGGAGGTAGAGGTGGCGTCGGTTGCAGTTGGTGAAAAGGGTCCCGAAGTTGTAGACACGCGAATCCTGAAAGAGCTATGAGCAAGGACATTCAAGGGGATATACCCGCTGCCACGGGCCATTCGGCGACGGGCGATGAGGTTGACGCGGCCCTTCTTCGGCGCATGATAGTTTCCGTTGTGCATGACCTCAACAATCCCTTGTCCATTATTGCCGGCAACACGCAACTGCTGAGCGAAATAGTCGCCTCGTCGGACGCAGGCGACGATATTAGAGAGCCGCTGAGAGACATCGAGCGCGCGGTAGAGGAGATGGTGTCGCAACTCGAACGCTTATCGACCTTGACCAGGCCCTCGAACGGCCCTTCAACTTGAGGCCGCGATTGTCCTTGTCGTTGTTCGCTCGAAATGGTTCGAGCCGAATCACCCGCCATTTGAATTGCGGAGCAGTTACGCCGATTTACCCGGTACTGATGGAACACAGACGTATCCTGTGCAATTGATACACACGGTCGGGACGGCCCCTATCATCAAATATTGATTGTTCGCCGTTTCGGACCGGCTTATTTTCATTTTCTCTCGTTGCCCCACCCACAAGAATAGACGGCTTATCGCACATTCTGCTACGAACTAGCACTGTTCACGCAACAGACAGGCAACTCATTGCTGAGTTTGCAGCAGATAAAGCCGTTCGAGTTTTCGGTCGATCGCGCCCGCGCCTTATGGGCTAACGCCTCGTCGTGGCGCGCATTTCGGTTCACGACTGTGCTGTCAGTCGCGCTCTGGTTGGTACCGGCTGTACACACGGCCCACGGCCAGGTCGTTTCTGCGTCCTCGACTTCCAGTCAAGGGGACGTTCTTGTCACTTTCGAGATCAAGTGGCCGGGATCGTTGGCCGCGGCTCTGGATTCCGCAGGTGTGATGTCGCTGGGTACGACTCTCATACGCGCTGTTACGGGTGGAGAGTTCGTCGTCTCCGAAACGGTCGACCTTCCCTCCGGCGGCTCCGTGTCGGTAGTCGCGTCCGAGTTTGACGTGGCGCAGGTGGATGGCAGTACGGCATCGACGGAAATCATCACGCAACTGACCGGACCCATCGCTACCCTCGAGGGCGTAGGGTGGCTCAGGCGGCGGCGCGTAGGTAACGTCGCCGTACGTCTGGTAGCCTATGACTCCGAATCGGGTCAGCTACGAAGGTATCGTAGCGTAACAGTCAGGGTCCGGGGAGGCCAAGTTGAAGCCTCAAAGCAACTGGCCGCTTCGGGCATATTTTCGAATCCGCACCTCGGCATTGATCGAAGCGTTCTGGCGGACGGACGAATTTTCAAGCTGCCAATTACCGCCGAGGGCGTTTTCAAGATTGACCGTGCCTTTATCAACGGACTCGGCCTCGACCCTGACGCTGTTGACCCGGCAGCAGTCCAGGTCTTTGGGAACGGTGGAGAACCCCTTCCCGCACTGAACTCCGCCCCGCGTCCGGCTGACCTACAGCCACGACCGACGCGCGTAGTGGGAGGCGGAGATGGTAGTTTCGCGAACTCCGATGCCATCTATTTTTACGCCAGCGGTCCGTCGGGCTGGAGATTCAACCCAGATGCGTCGTGGGAGCATTACGTACACCCATTCTCAACCCGCAACTTCGTCTTCATCAAGATTGGTGGTGGATCGGCGACCGAAGTTCGCCAGACAGGTTTTCCGTCGTTTCCCTCGCCGACGGTAACATCAACCGTGACGGGACGACATTTCATAGACGCGGACGTCTTTGTCTGGAGCAAGGAGCACGGCTCAGGCCACACGTGGGTTAGTAATCCGATTCAGTCCGGCGGACGCTTCGACATCATGACGGCGGTTGCTCTTCCGGGCTATTCCGGTGGAGCCGCGAAGGTGTCTGCTAATGTCGCGATCAAGTCGAATCCCACAGCGACCGTGGAGCTTTCCTGGGGCGCTCAGTCAGTGGGTTCGATGCGTGCCACGCAGGTAATCAGTCCCGGTGCGGAGCAGCCGACCGCGGCATCATCCACGGGGAGCTTCTCCCTGCAGGCTCCACCGGGACCCGCAACCTTGTCCATGACCCTGCTCCCGCAGTCGGGTGATCCACAGGCAGCACTCGATTGGCTCCGCATCGAGTACGAACAATCTTTGACTGCGACGGACGGAGTACTACGGTTTGTCGCACCAGCGTCCTCTTCGGGGCCTCATGAGTTTCGCTTGTCCGGCTTTAGCCAGGCCCCCGTCGTATGGGATGTTACGGATGTGGCGAACATCTCTCGACTGGCCACCGAGCCCCGGGGAGGTGCCTTCGCGTTTCAAGTGGATCTCGACGGCGCAGCACCTCCGCGTGAGTTCATAGCCTTCAATGTTGCGTCCGCTCGGCTGCTGGAGCCAGATATGGCTTCCGAGATCGCCAACCAGAATCTTCACGGCCTCGCCGGCTATCCTCGATTTATAATCGTCGCTCCGCCGCTGTTCCGAGATCTTGCGTCGGAGCTCGCCGACGTGCGCAGAAGAGAAGGGCTCGAAACGCAGGTCGTGACGGTGGATCAGATCTACAATGAGTTTTCCGGCGGCCTGCCGGACATGCGAGCCGTTCGAGACTACCTCAAGTTCCTCTATGACCGCGCCCCGACAGAGACCGATCTACTTAGGTACGTCTTACTGTTAGGAGACGGTCACTTTGATTTCCGTTCGCTGCGAGCGAACGTGGGGCAGTCGCCGAATCTGGTCTTCCCTTACGAGACGGCTGAGTCCTACCATCCCGACCGCAGCTACACCTCCGACGATTACTTCGGACTGCTCGACGACGATGAAGGCGAGTGGGTTTATCGCGGCTTCGGATTCACATCCAGCGAGCGCGTAGACATCGGCGTCGGTCGGCTCCCGGCCAAGACGGTAGCCGAGGCGCGAACGATGCTCGACAAGATCAAGCTTTACGAATCCGTCGAGTCGCAGGGCGCGTGGCGGGGCCTGTACACCTTTGTGGCTGACGATGCCTTTACAGGGGCGACGGGGAGCCGCCAGGAGAACGACCTCCACATGCAGAACATAGACTCCGTAGCTGATCTTGTGCTCAACGATGCCGCGCCAACGATGAACGGACGAAAGATCTATGCGGAGTCGTTCGAGCGCGAGTTCCTCAACGAGTTCAGAGTTCCCGGCGCGAAGGCCGAGATACTTAAGACGATCGACTCAGGCTCCCTCATCGTGAATTATGCGGGCCACGGAGGTCCCAGTGGACTCGCCCAAGAGGAGATTTTCACCCAGGAGGATGCTGCTACGCTGACAAACGGAGAGAAGCTGCCCATCTTCATCACTGCGACGTGTTCGTTCGGATGGTGGGACATCGACGATGCAGACAGCGGTGCGGAGACCCTGCTGCTCAATCCAAATGGCGGCGCCGTGGCGATGATGACAACGGTCCGGCTCGTCTATACCTCGAGCGATACGTCGTCGCTGAACCCCGGTCTCAATCGGGCGCTCAACCGGGAACTGTTCAGGAAGGACGCCGACGGCTTGCCGGTTCGCCTTGGCGACGCAATGATCGGGACAAAGAACACGAGCGTCGGCTTGCTCGGAAACAGCCGAAAGTTCAATCTGTTGGGCGACCCGAGCATGCGTCTGGGACTTCCTGCCGCGCAGGCCACAGTGGATGATCTCAATGGTGTTGCTCTGGACAGTGAGACGGGCAGGTTGCCGGCGCTCGAGCGGATTACTCTTAGGGGTTCCGTGCGGGGGGCGGATGGTTTTACGGACACGGGCTTCAACGGCCGCGTAGAGATAACCGTTTTTGATGCGGAACGCCGCGTGCCCATTCGTTTTCGGACCTTCATGCCCACGCCATACTACGAAGTCCGGGAAGACCTCATCTGGCGAGGGTCCGTGCGGGCGCAGAACGGGGCGTTCACAGCGACCTTTGTAGTCCCAAAGGACATCTCCTACAGCAACGATCTCGGCCGCATCTCGGTTTACGCGGTAGGTGAGGATAGCCACGCGATAGGCTTCACAGAAAACCTGGTCGTGGGGGGCACGTCGGCAAACCCGCCGGACGACTCAGAAGGTCCGGTCATTTCTCTGTTTCTGAACGATTCTACG
>JAHHLP010000298.1 GCA_018679295.1 Rhodothermia bacterium | reverse complement strand
CAGTAGGGTGGCCCCGTGGAAGCCACGCAAAGAAACGCCGGACTCGCCGGATTTCGAGCCGGATGCTTCGCCAGCTTCGTCTGAGCCCACGAGCGCCAAACGAAGTCCATCAGGATCGGAAAATTCGATCGCGTCTTGACCAAACATGGATACCCGCTTGGGCTCGGCACTACTCACATTAACCAGCCGATCAACCCAATAGTCGAGTGAGGATGCTGGAACGGAGAACGACGTAAGTCCCACCATTCCGGAGCCGGGACGGCCGCGACGGGCATTGGTCCACGGGAAGAAGGTCATAATAGAACCGGGACGACCCTCATAATCGCCGTAGTACAGGTGATACGTTCCCGGGTCATCGAAATTTACTGTCCTCTTGACCAACCGAAGTCCGAGCACGCCGGCATAGAAATCGACGTTCTCCTGCGCCGGGCCTGAAATGCCGGTAATGTGGTGGATTCCTGCAATCCCGTGTCTCATTTTCACATCTTGAATTTAGTACACCTGCGTGCTGCAACTCTGTTGGCCAGAACGGCTTCCAAACGATCGATTGACAGGATACGACTCACGCTGCGTGGGCGTGCGACTCCGTCTTCCTCAGCCATTCCGAAAGCTGCTTCATGTAGTCGCTTAGGAAAGCGGCCGTTTCGTCGTCAACCAGTTGACCATCTTCGAATTTCTGACCTGCACCCCCTACCAGGACGCCGGGGTGTGGGAAGAGCACGGCAAGGGTGGAGAGCATGATTGTCTTCAATTGTTCTTGAGCCCGCGCCGTTCCAAGGGCTCCCGGCGAAGCGCCTATGATGCCGACCGGTTTATGGGCAAGAGGCGACCGCATCGCAGGACGCGAGACCCAATCGATGACGTTCTTCAACACGCCCGGCACGCCGAAGTTGTACTCCGGGGTCGCGATGAGTACAGCGTCGGCGTCGGCTACCGCTGACTTGAGAGCCGATACCTCTAGTGGCCGATCGCGGTCGTTATCCAGATCCTGGTTGTACAGCGGAATGCCCGCTATTTCTGCAATCTCTACTCGCGTGTTTTTCGGCGCCAGATCACGCGTCGCCTCGAGCAAAGCCCGGTTGATGGATGACCTCCGTAGGCTCCCGGCTATTCCGAGAATTGTGGTTGCACCCTCCCCCGGCGCAATTCGGACCATGGTATTAGAAGTATTCGGGCTCATGAACATCTTTGTTGAATTAAACGTCAATCATAATTACTTGTTTAAACAAACAAAGTTTCAAGGCTTGCCCAAGTCAAACGGTGCACGGGAGTACAAAGCCAATTCGCAACCGGTCGTTTGGCGCGTTTGTCCTCATCACTGTATACTCGCCGTGGTTCCAAATTAACCAGGACGCCGCGCAGTCGGTGGGGAGACATCGCAATATGCAACGGTTTAAGACCCTTTTCATTTTTTTAGGCGCGGTCGTGCTTCTGCACCCCTGTGAGTCTCTTGCCCAGACAAAAGCGAATTCGGGTTATGTATCCGGTACGCAAGACGTTCTGTCGTGTATTGTACTGGCGGATGGACGGACAGCGAATAGGCTGCTGTTCCAATTGAGCGTTACCTCGGACGACGCCGAGAGTCCCTTTCATCTCGCCTCCCAGGACTGCTTCGCCACATATATTTTCGAGGACGGCGTACCGGTAGAGGGTCACGGGGCCTGCGACGGCATAAGTGTGGAAGGCGACATGTGGTGGTTATCGCTCCAGGTTGGAGATGACGGCCTTATTCACTGGCGAATGACGGGAGGAACCGGGCGATTTACCAACCTGCAAACCAGCGGTACCACCCAGCTGGTTGCCGAATGGGACGACGGCAAATTTGTCGGTCGCTTCGAAGGTACGTACGAGTAACCGGTACGTACGAGTAACCGCTCTTCCGGCAGTTTACCCAATCGGTTTGCGACTGAACGGCAGGCGACCCGGCAAACGGATCAGCCGAGGGCGAGATATGCCTTGCCGTGAAGGATGCTGTCAGCGTCTCCGATAAGAAAAAGCTCGACCAGCCGATGCAGACGGTTTCCTGTACGAACTGCAAGCTTGAGACTATTCGCAGGGACCGCCGTGTCAAACACGTACGTGGCATGGATCACGCCGGCAGACGGCGCGAGATCGCCGACTGGACGAGCTGCTTCACCCACGTCTTGCCGTACGGCTGCAGTCACTTCGCGATCGGGCCGTATAGCCCCATCGTTCCAGACAGCTCTGACGGACGGAGGCCGGTGTAGTCGTAACGTCGCGTTGACCGCATCAGAATCGTACGTGACCTGAACAATCTGGTAGGTCTGCGCAGCAGTAAATGTCCCTGACGAGGTGGTGACGGTTTTCGCCGAACGCACGTCGCTCACACGAGCGCCCACGTGGCAATCCAGGTAGAAGCCGCAGAATGTGAGTCTCTCCCCGGTCGGAAGCGTCCGATCCCGACTCGTTAGCGATGCCAGTAGCAGAAATACCAGGTAGATGCCGAACCAAAGGGCGCATGCCATGCCGAGCTTTCTGAGAACGTCATGCTGGCGGTTAACCATGGCGTATACACTGGTCGGCACCGCGACAACGATTCCAAGAAACGTGAAGAGCATCATCGGTAAGCCAACAGCAGCTGAATCAAACATAGTTTCGTACCTCAGAGTACTTTATGTTTCAAAGTAGTGATATACACCAACGAGTTTCTCGAGCATTTTGTGATTCGCGGAAGTTAGTCGGAGGGACGCAGCGAGCCGATCAGTGACTCAAGGCGGTCCAGGTATTGACCGAATGCCTCTCGGCCCGCCGGTGTCAATCGGTATTCGGTGCGCGGGGTGCGGTCGTCGAAAAACTTGCGCGCCTCTACATAGCCGGCGTCCTCGAGCTTGCGCGCATGGACGCTCAGATTCCCGTCCGTCGTGTCCAGGAGACGCTTCAGATCGTTGAACTGAAGGGCATCATTTACTGCAAGGGCACTCAGGATGCCCAGGCGAACCCGACCATGAATAAGGCGGTCGAGCTTCGCAACTGACGGCAACGAGACGGCCGGCTTCCTTGTGGTCTTATCCCCCATGGCGCAATCCGATGACGACACCGAAAACGATGTTGATACCCCCGAACCCGATGCCCATCATCACATCTCCCCACGAGGCAGGTATTAGAAAGGCCACTACGCCGAGTAGCATGAAGGCAAGTCCCATCAAAGGAATCAGACGAATCGATGCAAATCCTGCTGTGACCACTGCGACTCCGAACATCAGCAGCCACAATCCCGGAAGTCTGTCTGGCAGACCTGCCTCGTACAGGACCATTGTGAGTATAGATGCGGCAAAAACGGCCGGCAAGATGCCAAGAAGGAACTTGCGCCCTGCTCCGCCGAAAACGGGTTCTCCAACCCGTCGCGCCTTCCTCACGATGGATACGACGCCTATCGCCGCGGCGACCCCTGCCGCTCCCAGCCACACCTGAAGCCACTCGGACGGCTGCTCGCGCGTGGACGCCACTATCGCACCGGTAAGACCAACAACCCCCATGACGGCTCCTCCCCACCCCGGAACGGCCGTGAAGCTCTCTGAACGAGCCATCGCGTCCCGGATATAGCGTAGGCTGCCCAGCGCCTCCTCGGCAGCAGCCGAGCGCTCAGATTCCTTGCCTATGGCCGGTCTGTCCCGAAACATGGCGATAATCTACAGATGAAATACTATAATTGTAAGTACTTTAAATATTAAAGTGACATTTCTCCAGACGAATCTCCTGAAACCACAAAAACACTCCGTCTTCTATACCAGTGCACTTCTAGTCAAGCACTTCTGACATTGGGTGGACTAGGATTCGGCCTGGGAAACCGATCCTAGAACTTTGAGGCCCGGGTTTGGTGGAACCCGGGCCTCTCTATTTTTCGGCCTTCTCGAAGATTATCCAAGCACCACCCAGCAGGACACCGTCACCCAAATCGCGACTGCAATACAGACAGGTCCGTATCGGCACGCGCATACCCAACGACGCGTTTCCGTAACTTTCGGATACGCTGCAGCGAACTGCAGTACCGGCACCACCACATGGATACGAAGCGCCAAATGAGCAAGTCCATTGAGACCAAACTCATCCACGCAGGCGAACCCAACCCTCGCGTTGACGGCGCGGTCGCGATGCCCATCTTCCAATCCGCGATGTTCGAGTATGCAGGTCCGGAAGATGAGGTTCGCTACATCCGATATAGCAACAACCCCAATCAGGTGGCTCTGCAGGAAAAGCTGGCAGCGCTGGAGAATGCCGAGGCCGCAATAGTGACGTCAAGCGGCATGGCCGCAATCTCGTCGGCTCTCCTTTCCATCCTGCAGCCCGGCGACCATCTCCTCGCACAGAACTGCCTGTATGGCGGAACGCACAAGCTGGCGACGACCCTCCTGAGCGATCTCGACATCACCGTCGACTTCATCGATGCATCCGAGCCGGCCTCCTGGAAGAACGTGCTGAGGCCGCGCACCAAGGCGGTCTACGTGGAGACTATCACCAATCCCCTTATCGAAGTCGGCGAACTCGAGGCGGTCTCGGAGTTCGCCCGGTCCCACGGCCTCATTTCGCTGATAGACAATACGTTCGCTAGTCCGATAAACTTCCGGCCCTCAGAGTGGGGCTTTGATATCTCGATCCACAGTGCGACCAAGTATCTGAACGGGCACTCTGACATTGTTGCC
>JAHHLP010000340.1 GCA_018679295.1 Rhodothermia bacterium | reverse complement strand
GTTGAAGTCTTCGAGGCTTACTCCGCCTGCCAAGCCCACGTAATCGACCCCCAGACTCATCGCGATGTCGTTGAAATGCCTTATCGAGGTACGTTCGCGGGCCTCAATACCGGGTATCAGCCAGCGGCTCGGTACTCCGTCCGGGTACTGCCCGAGCGTCATGTAGGCAATGTTGAGTAGCCAACGCGCCTGCAGATCCCCTCTGAATCGCTGCAAGATTCTCTGGTAGAGAGCGATTGCCCGTTGCGACGGTTCTTTTTGAACATGAATGCCCGAGCCCGATATAGGAAGGATGCAGGCGCGGGCAGACGGGTTTGCAATGCAATTGTCCTGTTCTCCTTGTCGCATATATGCGATGGCCAGCAGGTCGAAGACGGGTTTGGTCGGCTTTCCAATTCCGATCCCCGTCTCGTCAATAAGCTTGGAAAGCTCGCCAATCGCCGCGGTCGTTTCGCCGGCATACAGAAGTTCGGCGGCATAGTTGTACCAGTGTGGCAATCGTTCTTCTTCGGGAGCATCTTTCATCACGTCGAACAGCAGCTCCGCCCTTCTTGTGTTGAGATGAAAGTAGTCCATGGCGTTGGCGAGGGCGTCCTCGTGAACAGCTTCAAGAAGCCGCACCATCTCGGGCGTGCCCGCCCCTTCCAAAATTGTATAGGCTTCAGGGCGGTGCGAGGTCGAGACTCTTGCGTTCTCGCCCGGCCCGCACCCGAGTACGCAACAGACCGTCGCTAGGAAGAGCGGCTTGAGTGCCGGCAGTTTCCAGCGCGTCGCCGTGATGTGATGGATCGAACTAATCATTCGTTGGGTTTCACTGTATCCGGTATTCTAACTACGACGCTCTGACCGGCCGGAGCCACCCGGTTGCACGCGGCGAGAAGGCCTTAAGTGCAGAAGGCACCGTCGCGACGCAACGATGCCTTCTGGTGATCTTGTCTAAGGTTTTCCCGTCGGTCTTAGTAGCCCGGGTTCTGCTGAAGATTTGGGTTAACACTCAACTCATTCGTCGGGATCGGGAAGAGGACCCGGTAACCCTCACTCTGCATGCCGGATTGAGACCCATCCTTCTTAAACACCCAAGGGGCCGTGAATGTGGGGACGTATGGGTCGGCGCTCGATGTATAAGGACCTCCTGAAGGCGTACCTCCATGAGCAAACTCGTAACGAATAAGGTCTTGGCGCCGCGTCGCCTCGTACACGAATTCGTATCCGCGCTCCTGGATGATCAGTTTGCGAACGAGATCTTGCGATCCGCCCGCTGCAGGGGCGAGCCCCGCGCGCGACCTGATCATGTCCAGGTATGGCAACGCTCCGCCGGTGTTACCCAGTTCGTTTTCAGCCTCGGCCTTGATGAGATACATTTCTGCCAGCCGGAATAGGGGGAAGTCGTTACCCATGTTCTCGCCGGATGTCGCCGGGTCTATCTCCCACTTGACAAGCCGCGCTCCCGGGCTTTCAATCGCAGCTTTGGTATCTCCGGAAAGTTGGATCGAAGGGATATCAAGTGTGAACACAAGCGGTGTAGGTGTTTCATCGCGCGTCAAAACCATTCCGGACGACTGGTCGCTGAAACATTCCTGTCCAGCGCAGCCGACGGCGGGCTGATTGTACTGCTGTCCCACCAGGAATTGTCTGATCCGCGTGTCGTCACTGACATCGTCAGCTGTACCGAATTCCCCATCCGGACCGGCCTCGACGTCATAACCCTTGTAGAACTCTGCAATCGTCGTGAAGCCGTTCCACGGTGACTGCGGAATCGGCATGTTGTAATGGAGGAAACGCATCTGAAAGTTCAAACCGAGTCCGGGCGCCGCAGCGTGCGTGATCGGGAGAATGATCTCCGGCGAGCTCTGATTGCCGGCGGCAAAAATATCGAAGTAATCCATCTCGAGCATGTATGCGCCAGAATCAATAACCCAGTCTGCAGCCGCCGAGGCCCCCGCATACATTTCGGTTCCTGGCGTGATGCCGCCGGCCGAGGCTTGCCCCGTATAGATTTCTGCATTCAGCAGCAGGCGGGCCAACAGAGCATATCCCGATCCCTTGGTCATTCGTCCATGCGGGACGCTGCCTATTTCGGGCAAGCTCGACAGAACTCCCGACGGGCTATTGACGCAAGAACCTACATCGAAACTACTCGAGGTACAGCCGGTCAACTCCTCTAGAATGAAGTCGAACACCTCTCGCCGTGTGCTTTGCTGCGGAGGTTCACCGGGTGGAATCGGCTGCGTCGCGAATCTATCCGCCAATGGACTTCCTTCTTCCACGACGACGGCTACGTTTCCAAAGAGATCCATCAACGTGAAATAGTAGATTGCCCTCAAGAGTCGAAGCTCGGCATTAAACCGATTGGCGACTTCCGGGTCAAAATCTGACCCACCCAACGCCGCAAGAACGCCATTCGCTCGTGCGATTCCTACCTGAGCATTCGTCCAACCGGAAGCGACTTTAGGGTTCGACGGCGACCAGGTGTGTTGGGTAAGGTCTCTCCAGATCCCACCGTCTCCCCAGTCGGGTCCACGGGTCGGCACCATGATCGCATCGCCGCTATGCGTCGAGAGATTAAGGTAACCGTCATTGTCGGCAAAGGTGGGCCGCAACTGGGCATATACTGCCGTAGCTGCAGAGAGAAACTCTCCCTCCGTGTTAAAGAACTGGTCGGGAGTTAGCTGGCTGAAGGGTTCCTGGTCGAGTGCCGAGTCGCATGCTACAAGCGCGATGGACAACGTACCCACTAGCAGGACGGCCA
>JAHHLP010000127.1 GCA_018679295.1 Rhodothermia bacterium | reverse complement strand
AAGCTGCCGATCGACGTGACGTAGATTCGCGAGCCGAGGCCTCCTTTGATCAGCTGTGCGATGACCGCGAGGTTGGAGGCGAGGGGATTGCCTGACGGATACTCGACGGAATTGGGGCCGGCAGCGGCCGCGGTCTGGACTGCTTCAGCATACTGAAAGGAGTCGTTTGCGATGCTACGAACAAAGCTCATCTCCGAGCCATACGTCGTTGCCGGAACGTTTGCAGTATCATAGACGAGGCCGGTTTCAGCGATCTGGGAGAACAGCTCCACACTCGATAGGCTCATTCCCATGTTTGCCGACGGGCCCTGGAACATCATCGAGGAAATCCCACCTATCTGGACCGCGAGCGGAAAGTCGGGTGGCTGCTCGCCGAAGTCGGGAAACTCAACATCGAGGTAGCGGCCGGCCCATCCTGTATTCAGGACTGTCTCCGAGTCGCTGGCGGACACCCATATGTCTGTCGACCGGAAATGCGACAGGTTTGGAGACGGATAGCCCACGCTTTGCAGGATAGCCATGTCGCCGTTTCCATAGAAGGACTCAAGCGTGCTGAGTGAAGGATGAAGTCCAAGGTCTGTCGAAACGGGAATCGTGTCTAGTTTCGGTATGCTGATGCCCGGTCGTGCGTTGTAGTAGAGATCGTCTTCGACCTGCACTACGGTGTTGAGTCCGTCGTTTCCACCGTTGAGTTGGATCAGGACGAGTATCCGGTCCGTCTCGATCTGACCGAGAGCCTGGAGAATTGGACTTCGACCGTAGGCGGTAACTGGTAAACCCGCAATTGCGAATACTCCTCCTGCAGTCAGCCCAAGCGACGTCAGGAAATCTCGACGCGACCACGAGACGTGATCCGTGCTATGCGCCTCTCCGTGTGCCAGGCAGCTGCCGTGTCTCGGAATCAGAATCTTCTTGTCGTCCATGACGGATATCGTTCGGCGTCCGAACAGCTAGGTCAGCTGAAACTCGGGCAGTTGGAATAGGAAGCGTAGGTAGAGATATATCCGAAGGTTGGCGCCCTCCTCATACAGGTACCAATCATGCCATGGCAGACCGGCAAGGAAGAGCTTGGCAAGATCCAATACGTACTCAGGGCCGTTCAGGAATTCATCGGGGATCGGGTAGGTGATCAGGTCGCCCGAGAACTCGCCTTCAACCGGCGGGATGTCAAGCTCATCGACCGGCACGGGCATGAAATGGTCCGCCAGTGCCAACGGCAACCGGAACGCCGCGTGAGGATCGTTTGGGTCGTGGACCGATTGGGCTAGCGGGATCAAGTCGAGCAGATCCGTTCCGGTCCCGTTTGTCATCAGGAAGTCTGGGCCGAGCCACCGAATCGGAAGCGTCGTCGTGTTCACCCATGCATGGTGACCGGGCCATCCCGCAACATTGGGCGGGTTGAGAACGACCTGCTCCATGAAGAACGACAGCAGGGCGGCGTTCGTGAAGATCCCGTCGGGGAGAGGAGCGGCTGACTCTGTGCGCAATCCGGTTACGAGTTCAGCCGGGCTCTTAACCCGCGCGCCCATGACCGCGGAATCGAAGAAGTGTGCGCTGCTGAGAAGCGTTCCCAACGGCGCAGCAATCTGGAAGTCGTTTTGGATGAGTAGCTGGGCCAACTCGCTGACGATAGCTTCGTCGGGCACCTCATAAACGAACTCGCGGTAAAGCTTGCGGCAAATGAACTCGGCTATCTGAACGGATCGCTCCTGAAAGATGATCTCGACCACATCATCATATCCGTAGGGACCGATCTGTCCAAGGAAGGTCTTGTTTGCCGAATCAAAAAAGATGGGGTTGAAGGAAGACTCGAGGGTGAAAAAGTCGACTTTCCACCCGGTCAAGGCGCGCGCGATTTCCTGTATGTCGGCCTCGGTGTAGTTGGGCGATCCACCGGAATCTTGGGGGCCCATAGTAAACAGTTCGAGGAGTTCCCGCGCGTAGTTTTCGTTGGGCGCGCCGACCTCGTTCTGCGTTCCGTTCAGGTAGAGCAGCATGGCCGGATCGATTCCGATCGCGCGAACAAACTCTCGAAAGTCACCGAGGCAATGGGTGCGGATGAGTGTCAGGTACCCGTAGGCGAATGCTGCGAGGAAATATGCGCCCGTGGAAGTGACAAAGTGGTTGTGCCAGAGAAGGGTCAGCCGTTCCCGCAGTCCGGAGGAGTACATCAGTTCAAACCACTCGTAGCGATAATCAACCAGCCACTGGTTGTTGTCGGTGATGAAAGCCTGGAACTCCGGTGAGTCTGGATTTCGATTTGGGGGAGGGGTATTCGCCCACGAGGGCGGGTCGGGCAGCGGCAGATTAGTAGCCTCGGCTACCAGAGCTGCGGCAACATCGGCTCCGGAAGAACCGAGGAGGTCCGCAATACGGCTGGGTGCTGCTCCGAATCCAGTCCGTCTCAGAAGGTGAGCGGCGCTCACCTCGTCGAGAGGGGCCGTGTAAGGTTCGAGGCCGGCCGCAATGTTCAATGGCGTCGCAGGAGTGTGCGTAAGGGGCTTGTCGGCACCAATAGGGAAGCCGACGCCGGGTAGCGGAGCAGCCAGAGGGCTCGGACGTGCAGACTCATTTGGAGGTCCCGCGGCGAACTGACTAACAAAGGATCTGCGGTTCATTGCCGTTGTCAATAATTTCCGAGAAAGCGCCTGTGCCGACGGCCAGCCAGCCTCTTGTTCTGTGCTGAACCGGACCACCGAACGGTCCCGTTACACACCCATTCTGTACGCGTTCGTGTGTTTGTTCTCGGCAGGAACCTACACGAACGTAAGGACGGCAGCCCGAATTCGGGTATGCACTCGCCGGAGTCTCAGGCCCGCGGTCGCTGTGGAGTCTCAGGCCCGCGGTCGCTGTTAACTCTCAGGCCCA
>JAHHLP010000229.1 GCA_018679295.1 Rhodothermia bacterium | reverse complement strand
AAAGAAAGCCTCCGAGTTGGCTGAAACGTCCAAGTTGTCGAGATCCGGAAAGCTGACGGACCTACGTGCGCGTCGATAGTCCGACAGGGCAATCTCACCCAGAACTCTGTGTGCAAGGGCGTTCGTGGAGTCAAGCGCGAGAATGCGTTTGGCCAGGTCCTCTCGCTGCGCGGTTCTCAAGCCGGGCAAAAAGCCGGATTGGAACTGATGAAGCCGGTAGAGGCGCAGCGTCAGGTATTCGACGTTGTCCGGGTCAAGGCTCAACGCCTGAGCGTTCGACGCTTTGGCTTTGCCAACGTCCAGTAGTGCAGGGTCGAGGTAGGCGCGGGCCAGCAAATGGTGGGCTTCCGCAAGATCGCGATCGATTTCCACGGCCGCCTCCAGGTAGCGTACCGCTTCCACAGCGTCTCCTGCGGCCAACGCAGCTCTACCATCCTCGAGTAATGCGTCTGACTGCTGTGCCAAAGCAGTGGCTGCCATCGAGGCAGCAATCGACAGCAACGCAACTCCCCGTATCAGTCTCTGCGCCAAAATGCAGGTGCAATCGGATGCTTGAAAAACGTGCGATTTGGAAGATAGCCGGACGGGATCGTCAAGTGAACCAGCCACCCTTCACCGAGAGAAAGGTATCGCGCAACAAGCGCGGGGGCGAATGCGCGACGTCGTTCAGTTGAGGATCGTCGTCGAACGGCTCAAACGGGGGCCTAAACGGCTCAGTACTTTACGGATCACGTGCCATCGCCGCGTCGATTGACGCGCTCGAGCCGTCTTTTCGTCTCCCTTTCGGCGATGTCTGCGCGTTTGTCGTATTGCCGCTTGCCGCGCGCAAGCCCGATTTCGACCTTGGCGTAGCCGCCCTTGAAATAAACACGAAGCGGGATGATCGTGTACCCTTTTCTGCGGACGGCTTTGTCGAGCTGCGCGATCTGTCGCCGGTGAAGAAGCAGCTTCCGCGGCCGCAAGGGATCGTGGTTGAAGTGCGACGCTTGGGAGTAGGGAGAAATGTGACAGTTCATCATCGTCACCTCGCCGCGTTCAATCACACAGAACGAATCCTGCAGATTGGCCCGCCCCATCCGAAGCGATTTCACCTCCGTACCCCGCAGCTCGATACCCGCCTCAAACTTGTCTTCGATGCGATAGTCGTGAAACGCCTTTCGATTCGAGGTAACGAGTTTTATTCCTTCGGACATTGTTCGGTAGGGCGACTTAGGCCTGATAGGTCGACTCAGGTCGGTTCCGTGCTCAAAGGATGGGTGTCGGGCCGTCGTCGGATTCTGATATTTCTACAGAGGCGACCGGAAAGGCCCGAATCTCATCCGCCAGATCGTAATAGAACGCATAGTCGAGCAGCTGCGTCAGACTCGCCGTCACCAGGTCATCAAATCGAACGCGAACATCCTCCAGGAAGAAACGCCGAATCGCGCCGCCGCGATCCGCCGCATCTGCCCACCGGGTCCGCAGCTTCTCGGTTCGCGAAGCGACCTCGCGGAGATGCCGAACCACTTCCGGCGTCACTGATCCCTTGGCCATGACGAACAGGCCCCAGACCATCGGGTAGTTCGCCAGCTCGTACCATTCCTGCCCGATGTCCAAATAGAGCCCGCGACTCCTGTCAACCGACACGTCGTTGCCGACTCTGATCGATGGCGGGGTGTCGTCCTTAAAGTCGTCCAGCGAACCAACAGCCTCAAAAGACGGCGTCAGGTGGTAATGCTCCTTGAGGATAATACGGGTCAAATTGGCCTCTTCCCGGAATCGGCCGTCGAAAAGAATCCGATCTGGCTTCGAGTCCAAACCGCCCGGCAGATAGAGTTGCGCAAACGGATACCTCCACGACGACATGGCGACTGCCGGCACAACTTCAATGTCGCCGGGATCAGCAATAACCGACAGCGCGGGAACGAGCGCGATCTCCAGATCACCCGCACGGACCATTTCGATCCCTGTCCGCCCCTCCAGCGTCACGATATCAAAATCCGAGTCGGCCCCGGCTGCTCCCGACACGAAGAACTCCGCGGGGAGGTTCTGTTCAATTCCAATACGCATCTTCTTCATGGCAGAAGAGACCCGATTAAAAAAGCCGTCGACCTTGCTACGCCGACGGCTTGAAAATGGTGCGGACTGCGATTCGTCCTACCGATTGTCCTGTCGCTTCTCGCGGATGCGTGCCGCCTTGCCGCGACGATCCCGCAAGTAGTACAGCTTCGCTCGTCGAACGTCGCCTCGACGAACGACATCAATCTTGGCCAGCTTTGGAGAATAGACGGGAAACACTCTTTCCACACCAACACCGTTGGAGATCTTTCGGACGGTAAAGGTCTCCCGCGAACCCGCTCCTTTGCGAGCGATTACGACGCCCTGAAACTGCTGGATTCGTTCTTTTTCACCCTCAACGACGCGGACGTGCACGTTGACTGTGTCACCCGGTTCGAATTCCGGTATGTCGTCACGTAGCTGGGTCGCCTCGACAAGCTTTGTAAGGTCGGTAGCCATGGCAAAACTCCGCGCGGGGGTAATCAGTTAACTTCCAGGGAAACAATGCAGGTGCAAGTGCCAGCGCCTATTTCACACGCCACCAGTGAAAAACGCATAGACAAGCAAAGATACGCACTATTTGGCTGCGTCGTACAGATCGGGGCGTCGTTTCTTTGTTTTTTCGATTCGCTGCTGATCCCGCCACCTCTCGATCTCATCGTGATTCCCTGAGAGAAGGACCTCTGGCACGCCCATGCCCTCGAAGACCGCAGGG
>JAHHLP010000334.1 GCA_018679295.1 Rhodothermia bacterium | reverse complement strand
GGCAACCATGGCATGGCAAATATTCTTCGGGGTGAACGTATGGCAGAACAGCGCGAGTCCGAAGGTGGAAACTAGTGTAGTGTTCTGAACAAAAATACTTGGGATAGTTAGTGGCATACTAATACTTTGTTAATTTCGGGAAATTTTGATGATGCAAAGAAGAAAGAGGTGCTTGCTCGTTCCATTTTCACTTGCGTTGTGTGCGTTTGCAGGGCCGTTGGCAGCGCAGGAGCGGAACCTTTACTGGGGAGATACCCACGTGCATACCTCTTACTCCTCTGACGCTTACGGTTTCGGGACTGTCACGACGGATCCCGACACGGCCTATCGCTTTGCGAGAGGGCTTCCCGTGATCCATGAGGCGTTCGGAAGTCGAGTGCGCCTCGATCGGCCACTCGATTTCCTTGTAGTGGCGGATCACTCCCCAGTCGGACGTGGCGCACCCGTCGACGGGGATCGGAGCAGTCGAGATTTCCAGACGGCGGCGTGGTCGCTGTATGTCGATGCGGCTGAGCAGAACAATGATCCGGGCACATTTACGGCGCTCATAGGGTGGGAGTGGACGTTAATGCCCGGTGGCAACAATCTGCATCGCGTGGTGTTCACCCCAACAGATGCCGAGACGGCGAAAAGGTTTCTGCCACTTGTAGCCCGTGACGCTCCCCGGCCGGAGGCCCTGTGGAGCTGGCTGGAAGAGACCAGTGATCGCCTCGGGATAGACTTCGTCGCCATCCCCCACAACTCGAACCTCTCCAACGGATTGATGTTCGACATGGTGGACAGCGATGGTCGTCCCATCAGCGCCGGGTACGCCAGGACGCGGATGAGGTGGGAACCGATGGTTGAAGTACTGCAGGCGAAGGGCACGTCCGAGACCCACCCGTTCCTGTCGCCGGAGGACGAATTTGCCAACTTCGAGCAGTTCCGCTTCCGCCTGCTGGGAGGACGTACCACACCCGACGCTGCCAACTTCGCGCGAACAGCTTTGTTGCGGGGGCTAAAGTTCGAGGAAGAGCTGGGTGTAAATCCCTACAAATTCGGATTACAGGGCGCCACCGACACCCATACTGGACTGAGTGATTCAGACGAAGATCTCTTCGCTGGCAGGTCGCCTGGGCAAGCCGGACCTGCTGGAGGGCTAGTGCCGGCACCGCCCGTAAACGGCCGTGTGAGAGAGGATGCGGGTATAGGGTGGGATTCTGCAGCGCAAGGAATTACTGGTGCGTGGAGCACCGCCAACACCCGTGAGGATCTGACCGCGGCATTCAAACGCAAGGAAGTCTACGCGTCGAGCGGCCCAAGGATACAGCTACGGATGTTCGGAGGCTTCGAGTTCGATGAAGAGGATGCCAATGCTCGGGACATTGCCGCCGTGGGTTACAGAGGCGGAGTGCCGATGGGAGGGGACCTCGCCCAGGCTCCGAACGACACGCCGGTATCCTTGTTGATTCACGCCGTAAAGGATCCCGTGGGCGCGAATCTGGATCGGGTACAGGTGATCAAGGGATGGCTCGATGAGGAGGGTGAGACACACGAACGTATCTACGACGTGGCGTGGGCAGGCGCGCGCACAGCCGTGAACGGAAAGGTACCTCCGATCGGCAGCACGGTTGATGTGGCCCGAGCGACGTATGACAACACGATCGGCAGCGCGGAGCTCTCCACCGTGTGGGTGGACCCTGACTTCGATCCCGACGAGCGCGCCTTCTACTACGTCCGGGTTCTTGAGATCCCGACGCCGCGATACTCGACGTATGACGCCGTCGCCCTCGGGCTGGACCCCGCTCAGTTTACAGGGCAGCCCGCGGCGATTCAGGAGCGGGCGTTCTCGTCACCGGTCTGGTACACGCCGTGACTAAGCCGGGCCGCGTGCCCGCTTGGGTACTGTCGTGGCTGCGAGATCCCCTGATCCATTTTCTGGTTGTCGGGGGAGTCCTGTTCGCTGCCTACGGATTACTTGTCCCTGACGGGAACGATCCCAGGCGCATCACGGTCAGTCGGGACGCGCTGATCAGCTTCGCCCAGTACCGGGCAAATACCTTCCAGTTTGATGTGTTAGACCAGGCCTTAGACCAACTGACTGCGGCTGAGCGACAGGCTCTCGTCGACGAGTACGTTCGTGAAGAGGCCTTATACCGGGAGGCAATCGCCATGGGGCTGGACCAGGGGGACGAAGTCATTCGGCAACGACTTATCCAGAGACTCGAATTTCTGTTCGAGGACAACAATGAACCAGCGGATGTCGGGCGGGACGAATTGATGGAGTTCTACACAGAATACAGCGACGACTATATAGAGCCTGCTATTTATACATTTACTCATGTCTTCTTCAATGCGCAACTAAGAGGCGAAGCGGAAGCTCACGAGGCAGCTACTCAGTTACTTACAGAACTCAACGAACAGAGTATTCCGTTTAGCGGGTCGCTCGGGTATGGCGATCGCCCTCTGTACTTCCAGAATTATATTGAGCGCACCCGGGATTTCATCGCAGCCAACCTCGGGCAGGATCTGATCTCCAAGCTGGACCACCTCGAACCGTCGACGTCAACGTGGTACGGCCCGATACAATCCCCTTACGGTTGGCATCTCGTGCTCCTTACCTCGCGGGAGTCAGCTTGGCTGCCCAATCTCGAGGAGATCGAAGACCGGGTGCGTGAGGATTATCGGAGAATGCGAAAAGAACAAACGCAGCGGCAGCAGCTCGACGAGATCATTAACAGCTACGAGGTAAATGTGATTGGGCTTGATCCAGAATTCCGCAATGCCGAATCGGTCAAGGAAGAAAATTGAGCATGGCTTTGCGATCAATTACCGCCATATTGCTGATTATTCTCTCGTTCTCCAATGCTCGAGCTGACGAATATCGTCCGGCCTTTCTGGAACTAATACAAACAGCAAACGATGAATTCGGGGTGCTGTGGAAGGTGCCTGCCATAGGAGGCCTTCGACCAAATCTCTACTTACGCTTCGCAGCAGATGTTGAATTAGCCACTCCCGTCCGTGGCTCTATGGTCGGTGCTGACTTTATCGAACGTTTCAATATCAAGCGCGACGGTGGGTTAGCGGGAACGGAAATTGTCGTGCAAGGGCTCACAGGGTTGTCCACCGATGTACTGGTGCGCATTGAGAGCCTCGATGGCAGTACCGAGATTGCGCGGCTTGCTGCGACTAACCCAACCTTTGTGGTTCAGGGTTCATTGACCCGAATTGAAGTGGCCAGCACCTACACCCTGTTTGGCATCGAGCACATCCTGGAAGGCGTTGAC
>JAHHLP010000239.1 GCA_018679295.1 Rhodothermia bacterium | reverse complement strand
CTGATGCGAAGCCTACTTTTTGTTCTTGTTCCAGTCGTCATTCTTGTAGTCAGCTGCGCTGACCCGTCGATCGAACCCCGGTCTGCACCTGAGATCAAACCGGATTTCACCCTGACCGACGATCAGATACACAGCAAGTTCAGCAGGTTGATCGAGCCGGTCATCACCGTACCGACCGGCAGCGTCATCGAGGCATTTACGCATGAAGCGACGGGCGGCCAATTCCAGCTCGGTTCGACTGTCGACGAACTGGCTGATCTGGACATGGATCGAATTCATGCGCTTACCGGTCCCGTCTTTGTGGAGGGTGCCGAGCCCGGTGATGTTCTGGCGGTGGAGCTTCTAGCAATCGAGCCGGAGGACTGGGGATGGATGGCAATCTTGCCCGGCTTTGGGCTGCTAACGGACGACTTCGGCGATACGGCGGTCCTCAAAACATATGAGATCAACACAGCTGAAGGCCATGTTGATTTTGCGGACGGTATTCGAGTGCCTCTTAGACCTTTCGCCGGCGTGATGGGGGTGGCTCCCGATACGGACGAAATGCTCAGTACCATCCCGCCACGCGCGAACGGCGGCAACCTGGACGATCCAAACCTGGTGGTCGGTACCACGGTGTACTTCCCGGTCTTTGTCGAAGGTGCTCTCTTCTCGATCGGCGACCCACATGCCGTGCAGGGTCTGGGCGAGGTGTCGGGCACAGCGATGGAGACCCCCATGAGGATAGTTTATCGGATCAGCGTGCTCAAGGGAGAGCGACCGATCGAGGAGGTACAGTATGAGACCGACGCCTACTATGCGACGACGGGGTTTGCGACCACGATCGACGAGGCAACGAAGAAGGCGACGCGGTATATGATCGACTACCTGGTGGCTACTCGCGGTTTGTCGCGAGAGGAGGCGTATATGCTTTGCTCTCTGGCCGGCGACCTGCACATAGCGGAGACGGTGGATATCCCGCACATGCTCGTCACCATGCACATGCCGAAGAACATCTTCACCGAGTGATCCATGCTAAGCCATCTGCTTCAATCACCGGAATTCTGACGGCTGCCATCCGAATCATCAAATGACTGATCAGGACTGGATGAAGATGGCAATCGAAGAGGCACGCAAGGGCGACGCGCCGTATGGCGCATTGATCGTACGTGACGACTCACTTCTGACCGGTGGATTCAATACAACAAAGCGGGACTACGACCCAACCGCTCACGCCGAGGTCAATGCGATTCGCGCTGCGACGAAGCGGCAGGTAGTTAGATTGCTCGAGGGTTGTACACTCTACGCTACCGGCGAGCCCTGTGTGATGTGTGCCGGAGCAGCCGTATGGGCCGGCGTGTCACGCATCGTATTCGGCGCGACGGTCGAGCAGCTCGCCGAAGCAGGCCAACACCAGATCCACGTTTCTTCGTTTAGCGTCGCTCGTGCAGGATTTCGTGAGATCGAAGTCGTTGGGGGAGTGTTGGCCGACGAGGTTCTTAAGCTGTTTGCGTAGGTTTTCCTGGTGCACCGGGATACATAGGAGCGTCTTCCGGTGGCAGACAATGAGTCCACGACGTTCGCCCGACCGCAAGCTGACGCGCTAGGAATTAGCGGAGAAAGAGTATCGCCACGCTCATCACAAGAACGAGAAAAGCCGGAAGAGATTTCTTTGGCGGGTCCTTCACCTTCGCATGCATCGCAAGGGCTCCGATCATCAGGATTGTCACCACGAGCGCTGCCGGCATGACGAGTGGCGGGTACCAGATTCCGACAATCAGCGCGATGCCGGCGACGATCTTGAGGCCACCGACGAGATAGAACGTCCACTCTGGAAGTCCATAGGCTGCAAACTCCGCCTGAAGCGACTCTGCAGTTCCTCCTCGGTACCCGGTCGCCGATTTTGCGCGCACCAACCACACGTTGAGTAGTCCCAATCCGACGACGACTTGTAGAATCGTAGCCAGCCACATTGACGACATAGCCTATCCTCCTTGATTACCTTGCTCCCAAACTAACCAATTGCTCCGCAAAGGTCACCCTATGGAAGTCGTCTTTCAGGCAATGAAGATACTTTCGATTGCGCTTTTCCTCTTCTACGGGATTGACTGCCTTCGTAGTGAAAAGATGCACAAAGAATTCGAGCGCTTTGGGCTTAGTCGCTACAGGACTACCGTGGGAACGCTGGAGATTCTCGGTGCCGTTGGCCTGCTCGTCGGCTACCTGCTGCCTTTACTCGTCGCCATTTCCTCAGCTGGACTCACATTACTGATGCTCCTCGGAGTAGCGACACGGATCCGCGTTGGAGATTCCGTAATAGATACGCTCCCTGCATTTCTGCTCATGCTGGCGAACGCCTTCATTCTGTTGTATGCAGTCAGTTGGATCGGGTAGTATTTGTTTTTTAGAGCCGTACTGGCCGAGAAGGCATCGGGATCATTCCTCGTGACGCCATACATCGTCCGAGAGGAAGATCTTCATCGACAATAACCAGAGGTCACACTCACGATGACAAACGAAAGTCTTAACAGCACCGCTCAATTCCGGCTTGCCGCCCTGAGCGGAAGCGTCCGTCCCGGCAACTATACATCAATGGCATTGGGGTTAGCTGTCAACGAGGCGCGAAACCAACGTGGAGTGGCGGTCGACGTCATTGATGCAACTGACTTCCGGCTGACTCTTCCCGGCCAAGCGCCGACTGACGACTCGAAGCGAATGCGAGATTTAGTCGAGGCTGCAGACGGTGTCATCTTTGCCACCCCCGAGTATCACGGCAGCTTCTCGAGCGTGACGAAGCTCATGATCGACAACCTTGGATTTCCGTCCGTACTCTCGGGCAAACCCATCGCACTCCTGGGCGTCGCAGCAGGGAGGATCGGTGCTATCAAAGCACTCGAACACCTACGTAGCGTTGCCTCCCATGTGGGCGGTATCGTCCTGCCGGGTCCGGTCTCTGTAGCAAGGGTTCGAAACGTGTTCGACGCCGATGGGAACTGCCTCGAAGCGCAAATGGAGCAATTCATTCGTGGCGTTGCCACAAACCTGATTCACTACATAGACGACAACATCTGTCCGAGAGTGGCCCTCGAGTCAATGGTCCGTGCGCAGCGCGCGGCCTAGATGAATGTCGATAGCCTGCGTGATCGGCTTGGAGAGTTGATCCGCGCAAGGTATGCGGAGCCCCGCCCGGAAACCACATTGGCAAATGCGGCACTGTACCTTGGCTTGCGAGAAGAGAGACTATCAAGGATGAGACGCAACCATGAACGAATTCCCCGTTCCCGGCGTCGAGTTGACGCATCTTATGGTCGTTAGTGACGTAAATCGCTCGCGTGACTTCTACCGTGATGTCCTCGGGGCAGAGGTTTTTCGAGAGTACGGAGGCACGTCGTGTGTGCTGCAGTTCCAGGGCACCTGGTTGTTGCTTGTTACAGGAGGCGGCCCAACCGAAGACAAACCCACCGTCACGTTCGCGCCGCCAAATGACCCCGACGTGGTCAGCCACCAACTAACGCTACGGGTGCCTGACTGCCGCGCGGCATACGAAGTACTGAAGGGGAGAGGAGCCGACTTCCTTACTCCGCCCAATGATCGTGATGGCGAGATACGCTGTTTCTTTCGCGACCCCGACGGGCATCTGATCGAGATCAGCGAAGCGACCTGATCCACGATTGCACTAGTCGGCGGTGCGGCCGATGTGCGTCACAACCCACCAGATGTTTCCTGATGGATCGCGCAC
>JAHHLP010000542.1 GCA_018679295.1 Rhodothermia bacterium | reverse complement strand
CGCGGAGGTCGACGATCCGGATCGCGTAAAACGGGTGGTCTTCTGCAGCGGGAAAGTGTATTTCGACCTGCAGCAGGCTGTCTCAAAGCTTGACGACGGGGCTGCGCGACCTGCGCTGGTCCGCGTGGAACAGTTCTACCCGTTCCCTGCGAATGCCTTGAGCAAGGAAGTCGAGCGTTTCGGCAATGCGGATGAGTTCATCTGGGCGCAAGAGGAGCCGAAGAATATGGGTGCGTGGAGCTTCATCTTCCCACGATTGGATGCGGTGCTTGCCGAGCGAACCGGACGTGACTGCGGGAATGTTCAATATCGGGGCCGTGCGGCCAGCGCCAGCCCGTCCACTGGTAGCGCCAAGGTTCATCAGTTTGAACAGGAGAAGCTCGTCTCCGAGGTACTCGGGCTGTCCCAGGCGACGTAGCTTCCCCGGGACTGATAAGGCAGATCAACGCGCAAACAAAAAAAGCGACGGCCTTTACGACCGTCGCTTCGCGGAGATCAATTACCCGGCACTATCCGGCGAGGGCTAAATTGCCGGGTCAGAGACCCCACACCGGCTAGTAGGACCGTGACCGCTTGTGCGCGTTTCGCGCTGCCTTCTGACGCGCTATACGCCGCTCCTCCGATGGCTTTGTATAGGCCATGTTCGCGCGATAGATACGCAAGACACGGCTGCGGTTAACGGCCCTCTTGAAACGTCGGAGTGCCCGATCAATATTCTCGTTATCTCTTACCTTGATTCCTACCGACACTTTGCTGACTTACCGGCTGGTGGATAAAACTGTATGACCGCTTAAAATACGCATTGGGGCGCACGGATAGCAAACTGCTCACATGCCTCCCAACGGGCAAAAGGTCATATTTGGACCGATTGAAAGTGAAATGTGCATGATGAGATCATTCGTAAGTCGAAGGGCACTCATTCCAGGGCGATTTGGTAGTCAGCTGGGCGATCAAGAAATGCCCAAAAGGTGCCCTCACAGGCTGATTTCAGCAAGGATCTACGGTCGCGATAGCTAGCATGGAGATCCAGGACATCTTTCTAGCTACCCGAAACCAGGGCAAGATCGCCGAAATGCGGCAACTTTTGGAAGGGGTCGGCATCCGCGTTCTGACTGGGGCCGATCTGAACGTGCCACTCCCGGAGATCGACGAGGACGCCGATTCGCTGGAGGGAAACGCCCGCAAGAAGTCGGAAGAGGTATTTGGGTACGTCGGTATTCCAACATTGGCCGACGACACGGGACTTGAAGTCGCCGCTCTCGGCGGCCTGCCGGGAGTCAAGTCTGCACGCTACGCGGGAGACGACTGCGATCCGAACCGCAATCGGCGCAAGTTACTGGGGGCTCTGAAGGGCATGGAGGACCGATCCGCGAGCTTCCGGACGGTAGTTGCTTTTACTACCGACCAGGATCAGACGCGGCTCTTCGAGGGCGTATGCGATGGAGCGATTGGGCTGGAAGAACGGGGCGACGGCGGATTCGGCTACGATTCGATTTTCATTCCGAAAGGCGAGGAGAGGACGTTTGCCGAGATGTCGCCGGCCGAGAAGAACCGCATCAGCCACCGCGCCCGGGCACTGATGAAATTGCGTCGCTTCCTGGAGCGCGAGGTGTATCAATGATTGCTCTCGTGCAACGCGCGAGTCGAGCGGAAGTGCGTGTAAAGGGCTCGAAATCCGAATCCATTGGAAAGGGCCTGGTTGTTCTCCTCGGCGTTCATCCAACAGATGGCGAGGAGCAGTTGGAGTGGCTGGCCCGCAAATGCGTGAACCTCCGGATCTTTTCGGACGACGACGGAAAAATGAACCGCTCCCTTCTAGACGTAGACGGCGAGGCACTGGTCGTTTCGCAGTTTACGCTGTACGGCAATGTGGACCGGGGCAACCGCCCGTCATTCGTTGAATCTGCGGCACCCGAGATTGCCGAGCCGATGTACGACCGGTTCGTCGCACGAATGTCCGAACTACTGGGTAAGCCGGTGGCGTCCGGCAGCTTTGGCGCCATGATGGAAGTAGAGCTCGTCAACGACGGGCCGGTTACAATCTGGATTGAACGGCGAGCGAAGTAATGCCAATTTGCGAGTCTCTTATCAGCGGCACCCGATTTTCGCGCCTTGAACGACTTGGCAGTGCAACAGTGGAGACCGCGGTCCTGCTGCTGATAGCAGTCGTCGGCCTCGCTGGATGCGCGGATTCGTCGGCCCCGGTTTTGAAGAGTGCTGACCTCGTATTGATCAACGGGAAGATCGTGACGGTCGATCCGGACCTCCCTGAGGCCGAGGCGCTTGCCATATCGGGAGACACCATAGCCGCCGTAGGCGGAGCCGTTGACATCGAAGAGTACATCGGCCCCGACACGGAAGTGGTCGACCTCGAGGGGCGACTGGCAATTCCCGGGTTCATTGAGGGGCATGCGCACTTCTTCAGTCTCGGCCGATCGAAGATGATTCTGGCTCTTGGCGAATCCCGCAATTGGGCAGAGATCGTCTCAATGGTCGGAGATGCGGCAGCAACAGCCGAACCCGGCGAGTGGATCACCGGCCGGGGCTGGCATCAGGAGAAGTGGGATTCGTTGCCGGTCGGCAGCGTTGATGGCGTACCGACTCACCATGACCTCAGCAAGGCTTCACCCGAAAATCCGGTGCTCCTGACGCACGCAAGTGGTCACGCAGCATTCGCCAATAGAGAAGCGCTCAGGGCCTCGGGAATCAGTTCGGAAACCCCAAATCCCAGGGGCGGAGAGATTGTCCGTGATGCTCGCGGTGAGCCGACGGGGCTGCTGCGAGAAACCGCCCAGCGGCTTGGGTCCAAGGCGCTGGCTCGGTCGCGCGAGCAGATGACCGAGGAGGAGCGAGAAAACGAGCGTCGCATCATGGCCAGGAAGGCTGCGGAGGAGGCGTTGGCTAACGGCGTGACGACCTTTCACGATGCGGGAGCTGACTTTGACGAAATCGATGTGCTGAAGCGGCTGGCCGAAGAGGGTGATCTTCCCCTTCGTTTGTACGTCATGATCAGGGCGTCTAACGAGGAATTGGCCGATAAGCTGGCGGACTACCGCCTGATCGGCTACGGTGGCAACAGACTCACCGTGCGATCCATCAAATGGTCGATCGACGGAGCGCTTGGGTCACACGGAGCGTGGCTACTCAAACCATACAGCGACATGCCTACAACGTCCGGATTGAACACGGCGCCGCTGAAAGACGTCATTCGGACGACTGAGATGGCACTTGAACATGACTTTCAGGTGGCTGTTCACGCGATCGGCGACCGGGCGAATCGTGAGGTACTCGACATCTACCAACGAACCTTCGATGCAGCGTCTCCGCAGCGAGAAGATCGACGGTGGAGGATTGAGCACGCCCAGCACCTGCATCCTGACGATATCGATCGCTTTAGCGAGCTGGGTGTGATACCATCAATGCAGGGAATCCATTGTACTTCCGATGCGCCATGGGTCATCAAACGTCTGGGTGAGAAGCGGGCAAGGGAAGGCGCCTACATGTGGCAGGCGCTGTGGCAATCGGGGGCTGTTGTCGCGAACGGCACCGATGCCCCGGTTGAGAAGATCGATCCGATTCAGAGCTTTTACGCGACAGTGACGCGAAGGCTGGCGGATAGCACGAGTTTCTATCCCGACCAGAAGTTGTCCCGTGAACAGGCGCTGCAGTCATATACTCTCAACAACGCGTTCGCCGCCTTTGAAGAGGACGTCAAAGGGTCTCTGACTCCGGGGAAACTGGCTGATGTCGTAGTGCTTTCGGAAGACATCATGACGATTCCCGACGAGGACATCCCGACGGCGGAGGTTGACCTCACGATCGTCGGTGGACGCATTGTCTTCAACCGGGAACCATGAGCCAATCGCGCAGCTGCGTGCAGCGATAGGCAATGAAGGGCGTAGATCGCGATCTTCCTGACAAGCTCGATTCAGGCGGCCGGAGAAGCACCCTCTGAGCCATCTGCTTTTCTCCGGCACGACCGACCACAGCACCCGCCGCTGCTCATAACCAGGAAGAGAATCAATCCTACGACGATGTACGGCAATGCCCCCGACCATGCGGCCGGTAATATCGCCACGTCAACAATCGACAGTGTCACGACGAGTAGCACAAGCCCGATCAAAACGGGGATCCTGGATCGCATATTTTTTCCCTTCTCTTCTGTAACATGATCGCTACCCGATGGGTCGGAGGCCGACCTCGTATCTGCATTACGCAGGTCTGCACATCCGGTTGCGATTAATCGAATAGCTGCATGGCCGAACATGCGCACCTGATTATCGTTGACTCTCAGTCGACTCACTATCCGAACCGGAATACCGTGACTGACATCCTCACGGACAACTTTGGCCGGCGCCACACCTATTTGCGCATCTCACTCACAGAGAGATGCAATTTGCGGTGTACCTATTGCATGCCCGCGGAAGGCGTGGAGCTGAGTCCGCGAGAAGCCATCCTCACGTTCGAGGAGATAGAGCGACTCGCAACTCTTTTCGTGGAGGCAGGAGTGCGCAAAATTCGCTTGACAGGTGGCGAGCCACTCGTCCGGCGAGATGTCGAGAAGTTGGCCGAACGTCTGGCTGCCATTGGTCCTCTGGAGTCACTTGCCATAACGACGAACGGCATCTTGCTCGATCGCAAGGGGGCAGCGCTGCGTGACGCGGGAGTGGATTCACTCAACATTAGCCTAGACACGTTTCGGCCGGATCGTTTCTTCAGAATTACCCGTCGCAGGGGACTCGAACGCGTCCTCGCTTCGATTGAGAGTGCATTGGAACTCGGGTTCGATCCGGTGAAGGTCAATTGTGTCGTGATGCGCGGCATCAACGACGATGAACTGACGGACTTTGTGGCGTACACGGAATCGATGCCGGTTCAGGTCCGATTCATCGAGTACATGCCGTTCTCCGGCAACGGTTGGAATGACGCGCAGTTCGTTTCCTACAGCGAGATGATGATAGCGATTGAGGATCGGTACGGCCCGTTGACCGCCTTGCAGAACGGCGCGAACGATACCACCCGTTCATTCAAGGTGGCCGGATGGGCAGGATCGATCGGCTTCATTACCTCGATGAGCGACCATTTCTGTGGTACTTGCAACCGGCTTCGTCTTACGGCCGACGGGAATCTCAAGGTGTGTCTGTTTGGCGCAGGCGAGATCAGTTTGCGCGACAGCATGCGAACAGGAGCGACAAATAGCGAACTCAAGGTTCTGATCGATGCCGCCGTCAAGCGAAAGGCCGCGCACCACGCCGGAATGTACGAGCTTGCCGATGCTGACGACCGGCCGATGATTCTCATCGGCGGTTGACATAGGTCCTGCTTGCTCAGTGAACAGGGCGCGACTATCTTCGTTCTAGGTGTACTCACACTGTTCCCAAACACTTTCAAGGCCCCACAGAGATGTCAGAAGGATCTGTCCTGTCGCACGTCGATCCGAAAGGCGGCGTGCATATGGTAGACGTGTCCGAGAAGCCGAGCAGCATTAGGACGGCAGTGGCTACGGGATCCGTTCGAGTCGGATCAGAAGCGTTCAGGCTGGTGCAAGAAGGCGAGGTTCGAAAAGGAGATGTCCTAGGGATTTCGCAGGTCGCCGGCATCATGGGTGCGAAACAGACGAGCAAGCTCATCCCGCTATGTCACGACGTATCGCTCAAGGGGATCGACGTCGAGTTTAATCTTAACGAGCCTGAGTCTTCCATTGAGATCCGGGCTTACGCGAAGAGCGTCGGACCCACTGGGGTCGAGATGGAGGCGCTGACCGCGGTGTCGATCGCGGCGCTCACGGTTTACGATATGCTGAAGTCCGTCTCGAAGGACATCGAAATCAGCGGGATCCACCTGCTGGCGAAGACGGGCGGCCAAAGCGGAGACTATCTAAAGTCAGAGAACTGAGAGGTCGTCTGCCGATGATTGTCGAGAAGCTGACCTCCTGAAAAAACAAAGCACTCATGGAATCTCTTCTTTCGGGGGCCGGCCTACTGATCATCCTGATCATTCTCCTCGGCCTAATCCTGTTCCTCTATTTCATCCCGGTCGGTCTGTGGGTGACAGCGTTCTTTTCGGGGGTTCGGTTGAAGCTGGTGCGCGATTTGGTCGGGATGCGCCTACGGAAAGTGCCGCCCGCACTCGTAGTGCGGACGATGATCACCGGGCACAAGGCAGGCCTGATGCTCCAGGCCCCACAGCTGGAGGCGCACTATCTGGCGGGTGGCGAGGTCCGGAAAGTCGTCAATGCGCTCATATCTGCGGACAAGGCAAACATAGACCTGTCTTTCGAGCAGGCTGCGGCAATAGACCTTGCGGGCAGGGACGTCTATGAGGCGGTTCAGGTGTCGGTGAATCCCAAGGTGATCGAGACCCCTCCGGTCAGCGCTGTGGCGAAGGACGGGATTCAGCTTCGCGCCGTGTCGCGAGTTACCCTGAGAGCCAACATCGATCGATTGGTCGGAGGCGCCGGCGAAGAGACGATCATTGCTCGCGTGGGTGAGGGTATTGTCTCCACTATTGGTTCAGCGAACTCGTATAAGGAGGTGCTGGAGAATCCCGACTCGATTTCGAAGGTCGTTCTCGCAAAGGGGCTTGATTCAGGAACGGCGTTCGAGATTCTCTCAATCGATATCGCAGATGTCGACGTTGGCGAAAATATCGGCGCTTTGCTTCAGGCAAACCAGGCTGAGGCGGATCTCCAGGTCGCTCGCGCCAAGGCTGAGGAGCGCCGCGCAGCCGCCGTCGCCCGTGAACAGGAGATGAGAGCCGCTGTGGAAGAGCAGCGCGCGCGCGTCGTTTCGGCCGAAGCTGAAGTCCCGAAGGCGATCGCGGACGCATTTCGCGAGGGCAAGCTGGGAGTAATGGACTATTACCAGTTCCGAAACATCCAGGCAGATACGGGCATGCGTGAAGCCATTGGTCGGGACGAGGACTCCGACGCTCCGGCTGAGTGATCGACACCGGCGAACGCATGAATGAGGACAGATCTGCGGCTTCTGCTGCCGCCTCGCTGACCGCCTTTGCCGTGGCTGGATCGATCACTACGGCTCAGGAGATCGCGACCATCCTGATCGATTCGATGAAGGGTGCCGATCGAACCGTCGTTGCCGAGGAGACCCTATCACTAATCGCCGTTGTCTCGGCGCGGGCGGTCGAATCTGGAGCGGATTCTTTGATATCGTCCGCGGCCTCTCAGGCGATCCTGGCGTTGCCGTTCACCTACCACGACTACTTGCTGGGCGGCGAACTCCTCGCGGCATCCGCTGGAGGCGCACGCGATGCATCCGTGTATGGCCGACTCGTGCGGAAGAGGGAGTTCTACACCCTCCACCTTCCATCGGGCCAGTTGCCCTCGCCACGAATGCTTCGTGAGAAGATGGAGCTCTGGATGGGCCGGCTTAGTCCTCCGGGACTGCCCGAGCATCCAGCTCTCAGGCTTGAGAAACTCGCGCTTGTCGAGGTTGTGGCAACGCATGCCAAGCTGGTGTACGAATTCGCGCGCAAGAAGCAGGCTGACTCCGCTACGGCTGCTTCACGATCTTGACCAGATCAACACGGTTGGCAGCGGACTCAATCACGCTGAACGAGAAACCGTCTAACTCAAAGACTTCCCGAACGTCCGGGATCGCTCCGAGCTTCGCCATCAGATAACCGGCAACGGTCTCGTAGTCGCCCTGTGGGATGTGAAAGCCAAACCGGTCGGCGAGTTCATCGATCTCTACACGACCACGCACGATGAGGGTGTGATCGTCGATCTTGCGTACAATATGCTCGTCCTCGTCGAACTCGTCGCGAATGTCTCCAAACAGCTCCTCGAGAAGATCTTCCAGAGTGATAAGACCGGCGGTGCCACCGTATTCGTCCACGACCAACGCGACCGACATGTTGTCATTCAGGAACTCGCGAAGCAGATCCTTTGATAACTTCGACTCAGGGAAAGCGGAGATGGGCCGGATGATGTCCGCAACCGACTCCGGGTTCTTGAACAGGTCGTAGGCAAAGGCCACACCAACTATGTTGTCGATGTTCTCGTGGTAGACGAGAAGCTTGGAGTGACCCGTCTCCTGAAATGTGAGCCTGACGGACTCGAGCGTTGTCGAGTCATCGATTGCCGCGATGTCTGTGCGGGGCACCATGGACTCGCGAACCCGTATCGAGTTCATCGCAAGGACGTTCGACAACAACTCGCTCTCGTCCTCATCCAAGTCGAGTTCTCCGCGTTTGAGGCTTTCCTCGAGTATCAGCTCGAAGTCTCGCCGCATGAATTGAGAGAAGGTGTCGGCATCGATTCGAAACAACCGTATCAGAGCGTTCGATGCGAACTCGGCCACCTTGATCATGGGCAGAAGCACGTAGTAAGTGGCCCTCAGCGGCAGGGCGAGCGCGAAGACAGATCGCGTCGGTATCTCTCGGAGAATCGACTTCGGAATAATCTCTCCGAAAGTGAGAACGATCGCGGAGGCGATAAGCGTCTGGCACGCAAGAGTTAAGAATTCCGTGACACCGTAAGACAGGCTCTCGCTTGTAAACGTCCGGATTAGTACTGGCTCGAGCAGCACAGCCATTAAGGTTGAGTAGGCCACGAGCGCAAGGTTGTTGCCAACCAACGTGGTCGTCAGCAGCTTGGACGGGTTATTCAGGAAGTCGCGGACGACCGGTCCGATCACGTCCGACCTTCGAGAGAAAACCTCCACGCGCAGGCGATTCGCCGCAACGAATGCAATTTCCGAGCCCGAGAAGAGCGCGCTAAGAAACAGAAGTACAACTATGGCTGCGATTTCCATTCTGGGACTACCGCGACTCCCTAGCGCCCTTTGAAGTTGGGTTTTCGTTTCTCCATGAACGCCCCGATCCCCTCAGCCGCGTCCTCGGTGGCGAACGTACGACCGAAAAGGACAGCCTCACGCTCGAGCCCTTCTTCCAGCCCACCGTTTGTAGAAGTTCTGATGGCGTCGAGCGCCAACGCTACGGCCAGGGGTGCCTTCGACGCTATTCGACCGGCCACCCGCAAGGCCTCGTCGATCAGCCCGTCCGCGGTTGCGAGCCGATTGACCAAACCTATTTCGTACCCGCGCTGGGCAGAAATCCTCTCTCCAGTAAGTATGATCTCGGCCGCGGTCCCTGGTCCCACGACACGGCTCAGACGCTGCGTGCCTCCGTAGCCCGGAATGATTCCAATGTTCACTTCAGGTTGACCAAAACTCGCATCCTCCGCGGCAATCCGAATATGGCACGCGAGTGCCAACTCGCACCCGCCGCCCAACGCGAAACCGTTTACGGCGGCTAGCACGGGTTTGCGGCATTGTTCAATGCGGTCAAAGACCCCTTGCCCTCGCCGTGCGAGCTGCGTGGCATCCTCCTCTGCCAGGCCGGCGAACTCGCTGATGTCGGCACCGGCTACGAAAGCCTTGCGGCCCGAACCAGTAATAACTATGGCTCGAACCTGGTCGTCATCCTCCAGGTCTTTAAAGCACTGGTCGAGGTCGCCGAGAACTGCTGCGTTCAGAGCGTTGAGCTTGTCCGGCCGGTTGATCGTGACCAGGGCAACGCCGTGATCGTCAACCTCCAGCAGGAGTGTACCGTAGGCCATCTTCTGCGGCTGGTGTGGGAACGGGATTGTTGGCTTATTCCTTGACCCGCGACGCCTCTCCGGCGCCTTCCGCGTCGGGACTTGTGTAGGAATCCATGTCGCCCAGGATGTCGGTGGGCCGTGCGAACACCTCTTCTATCTCTTCGATAGCCAACTGGGTTTCTTCAACTTCCGTTAGCAATGTATCCAGTTGAAAGCTGATTTCCTCGGGATTGCGTAGGGTGAGAGACTGCTCATGAATGTACTTGACCACATCCTCGATGGTCTCGAGTTGTGCCTTGATGATGTCCAGGTTCTCTCGTCCTTTCTTGAATCTCGTGAGTCGTTGCTCCAGGATTCGCAGTCGTCGCTCCTTGATTGCCCGGACCTTGGCGCTGTCATCCAGCATGTCCGCGCGAAGCGACTCGATCGCACGCACAACCTCTCCCTCTGTGTTGGTCTGCGAACTGTATTCATAGCGCTCCTGCTGATATAAGAGCGAAAGGTACGAGTCGAGCAGGCCATTGATCTTCTTGACGTGGCTGTCCAGCATTCCCTGGGACGCATAGCTCAGCTTGCGGTAGTTGCCCTGAATGTCGCGGCCAAGCTTGCGGAGACGCGCATAGCGTCGCTGGCTATGCTTCGTCAGGTGCTGAAAGATCTCTTTCTGCGAAGGAGGACGGGCGTGCTCCGCTGCCCGCTGGGAACGAATGGCTCGGCGGAACCTGTCCTGCCGCGGCACGATGCCGAGATACAGTAGCTCGATGGCCGTAGCAAAGAGCAGGATGGTTTCGAACGGCCACGACGCCCCGCCGCTGAAGAGGCTCACGGAAAAAGAGACGAGCATCGCGCCGATCAGGAACGCAAGGTTCCAGGGGTGCAGAAATGCCTCTTTCGTATAGTTGATGTTCCGGTCACTCATTCGATGGCGGGGCCCTTCATTCGCTGCTGTCGGTGTTGCCTCTTCGCATACGGCCAATCGTCTTCTCCGGGAGCGCCGCTTCGTCTTCGCCAGTGGCGTCTGCCCCCGTCTGTGCTCGGGATTCCCCGGCGGGACCGACGCGAGCATCCGCCTCCTGGGAATCTACCCCAGCTTCCATTTCGCTTCGGATGTCCTCGACGATGCTTCGCGCTCGTTCACGTGCGAGCTCGGCGTCCAGTCTCTCCAGCTCTTCCGCGTTGGCGGCCTCGCGGGCCTTTTGGTCGGCACTCTCCATTGCAACCTCCAGACGAGCTTCCTGGTGCGCCGTTTCCAGAGCGAGCTTGTCGACCATTTCCTGATGCGTCTCCAAAGCGGTTTCCGAAGTAGTACTCATTCGGGTCACCGAGTTCGCAATTGATTTACTGCGCTCGAGGTCGCGAACGGCCCTCTTCAGCTTCTTGAGAGCTCGAAGATGCTCTTTCTCGGCGTCCTTGATTCGCTGATATTCTTCGGGCGTCATGACTCGACCGATTACTCCGTTTGGGTTCTTTGCTTTCCGAGCGTCTTCTCCCCTTGCTCTGCTTCTTGCTCGGGCACCTCAAGTTTTGGTTCTTCGGCAGGACCGGCTCCCTCATCTAACCCCATCTCCAGCTTGAACTGCTTAACGATCTCCGAGGCGCGAATCGTACGCGCGTCCTCCTCGATCTTCATTGCTTCGGAATCGATAGAGTCGAGCGCGACTTCCATTCGTGCTTCCTGCTTGGCCGTCTGCTCCTGAATGCGAGTGAGCATCTCGTCGTGGGTCTGGTCGACGCCGCCGACTTCAAACTGCTCGAGCGTGTCCGCGATCTTTGCCTGCCACTTGGCTCGCTCGTGTGCGCGAAGCGCGTCCTTGGCCTCCTGAATCTTCCTGTCTTTCTCCCTCATAAAGGCCTTCTTCACCTGGATGGCCTTGTCGTAGGCGGCGGTCGCGTACTTGAGCTGTTCGTTCGTCCGTACGTGCGCCTCCTTGATCTCCTCAAGCCGGATGGCGTACTGCTGAGCGATGTCCTCGCGGCCCGCCTTGATGCCGGCCTTAATCTTCGACGTGAGGTCGACAAGCTCGGCGTCATAACGTCGCGCTTCCTTTTGCAGGAGCATTACGTTCGCCTTCACCGTGGCGATGTTCTCGTTCATCTTCGGGACCTGGTCGTTCAGTTCCCGCATGTTTTGCTCGAGGATCAATCGGGGGTCCTCAAGCGCTGAAATGGCGCCCCCAAAAATGGAGCGAACCCAGCGTGTAAATCGTGACCAGATGGACATGATGTATTCCTTCTTCTAGCGAGTAGTCAACCTTGTAATATAGTATGTGCGCCGCCGTAAGACGAACGCGGCCCTGAGGCCACTCCTTCGATCGCGGCGTCACGCAATCGACCCTCTGATCGGCTCAGACTAGCCTGTACTCCATTTTCCGGCGTACAACCGATCGAGAACTATCGGCTCGGGCTCTACATGCTCGCCGGTAAGCTCGAAGGCTTCACTAACTGTGTCCGAAAATTTCTCGGCGAGCTCTCTATTGCGCGTATGTAGACGCGCCAGACAGTCGCCGGGTTGCACTGGCTCACCACGCTTCTTCAGGAGTTCGATCCCGGCCAGAGGATCGACCCCGTCTTCCACCGTCATTCTTCCGGCACCGAGCCTCATCGCTGCTAGTCCGATGGCCCGGGCATCAACCGAGCGCACATAGCCGCTCTGGTCTTCATCGGCGAATACGTCCACGATGGCGTCAGCCACCCCTCGCCTTTCGGGGTGGTCGATTACTGACACGTCGCCCCCCTGGGCCTGGACCATCTCCTTGAATTTCTCGAACGCTGCGCCAGAGGACAAGAGCGTTCTAGCAGTGACCTCGGCGTCGTCCAGGGTCGCCGCAGCGCCGCCCAAGACGATCATCTCCGCTGCGAGCGCGATGGTGAGGTCGGTGACCTCTTCGACGTGCTCGCCTCGCAAGCAGCGAAGCGACTCCTCAACCTCGAGCCAGTTGCCGATCGCCCGACCCAGTGGGTCATCCATTCGCGTCAGAAGAGCTATGGTAGTGCAGCCGAAGTGCTCACCGATTCCAGTCAGGCGCTCGGCGAGCCTGCGTCCGCTCTCCACGTCCTGCATGAACGCACCTCGACCTGCCTTAACGTCGAGCACCAACCTGTCAATCCCTTCGGCCAGCTTCTTGCTCATGATTGACGCAGCGATGAAGGGAATGAATTCCACGGTGCCGGTCACGTCCCTAAGGGCATAAAGCCTCTTGTCGGCTGGGGCAACCTCCTTTGTTTGGCCGATCATTACGACGCCGTGCTCGGAAAGGAGTCGCCGATACGTGTCGAGGTCGAGATCGGTCTGGAACCCAGGAATCGATTCGAGTTTGTCGAGCGTTCCACCGGTGTGCCCAAGTCCCCGTCCCGAGATCATCGGGACCGGTACGCCCGCGGCCGCGACGAGCGGTGCCAGTATGAGAGAAATCTTGTCCCCGACGCCACCCGTCGAGTGCTTGTCGACCTTCGTGCCGGGAATGTCTGAGAGATCCAGCACTTCGCCGGAGTGCAGCATTGCCTCGGCGAGCGCAAAGCCCTCAAGGTCCGACATGCCCCGAAGAAACGCAGCCATAAGAAAGCTGCTCATTTGGTAATCGGGGACCTGGCCGTCCGTGTACCCGTCAATCAGCTGCGTAAGCTCATCAGGCGTCAGTTCTCCTCCGTCCCGCTTCTTAATGATCAGGCTGACCGGGTCGAAGGGCGACATGCTGGATATACCAAACGAGGGGTTTTAGAGGAGGGGATTCAAACGAAAACAGGCGCCCTGCATCGTTGCAGGCCGCCTGTAAATCACGAAAAACCGGCCGCTACTTCTCTTTCTTTGCGTAACGACGGTTGAATTTCTCCACACGGCCGGCGGTATCAACGTACTGGCGCCGACCGGTGTAAAACGGATGATTGGTCTTATCCACTTCCGACACGTACGTCTCGGTGTCCATCGTGGAGCGCATCTTGACGACCGTTCCGTCGGCAAGACGTACATCAATGAGCTTGTATTCGGGGTGCAGATCTTTTTTCATCGCGACGCTGGCCGTCTGGGTAATCGATAACCTAAAAAATAGCAATCTGGGATTCTGAATGCAATTTACATGTCGGCGGATCCCCCGAACGTCCAAATACCAAAATACTTCATAACCGGGGCAGTGAGGACGGCTCGGCGCTACTTCATGCCGGCTTCCAACTGGGAAATGCTGTCTCTAAGCTCAGCGGCACGTTCGAACTCGAGGTTTTCGCTGGCCTCAAGCATCTCCTTGCGCAGATTCGAAACGAGGTCGCGTTTCTGATCGTCCGTCAGGTATCGCGCGACTGGGTCTGCAATCGCAAGGACCTGCGCCGAGTCGTCCCTCCGTCCCGACGATGGCCCGTCCACGTCGCTCTTCTCGTTGGCGATGATGGTTCCCTGGAGAATCTGGTCGCGCGACTTCAAGACCGTACGTGGAATGATGCCGTGCTCTTCGTTGTAGGCAAGCTGAATGGCACGCCTGCGGTTGGTTTCATCGATCATCCGCTTCATCGATCCGGTAACGGTGTCCCCGTACATGACAATCAGACCATTCACATTGCGCGCCGCCCGGCCCGCGGTCTGTATAAGCGATCGGTCGCTTCGAAGAAATCCCTCCTTATCGGCATCGAGGATCGCCACCAGTGATACTTCGGGAAGATCGAGGCCTTCCCGAAGAAGGTTGACACCAACCAGCACATCAAATCCGCCGAGGCGGAGGTCCCGCAGAATTTCGACGCGCTCCAACGCATCGATGTCTGAGTGGAGGTAGCGAACGCTGATTCCGTATGAATCGAGATAGTCGGCGAGGTCTTCCGCCATACGCTTTGTCAGCGTAGTGACGAGCGCCCGCTCACTTCGGGCAACCGTCTTTCGGATTTCCTCTAGCAGATCGTCTATCTGATTCTTGGTGGGCCGGATCTGCACCTCCGGATCAGGTATTCCTGTGGGTCGAATGATCTGCTCCACGATCACACCCGAACTCTTGCCCAGCTCGTAGTCGCCAGGCGTTGCACTCGCGTAGATCACCTGATTTTGAGCCGCCTCAAATTCCTCGAAGGTCATTGGACGGTTGTCGAGCGCCGACGGAAGCCGGAAGCCGTGCTCGACCAGATTGAGTTTGCGGGCTCGATCTCCGTTGTACATCGCGCGAACCTGCGGGAGTGTCACATGACTCTCGTCAATGACGAGAAGAAAGTCGTCCGGAAAGTAGTCGAGGAGACAGTGGGGTCGTTCTCCGGCAGCACGCCCGGAAAGATGCCGGGAATAATTTTCGATGCCGGCGCAATAGCCGACCTCGCGCATCATTTCGATGTCGAATAGGGTGCGCTGCTCCAGCCGCTGGGCCTCCAGGACCCTTCCGTCTTCGCGCAGCACCGCCAAGCGCCATCTTAACTCTTCCTCGATCGACTTGATCGCCCCTTCCAGCTGGTCCCGCGGCGTGACGAACAGCTTGGCCGGATAGATGGTGAGGTATTTCTCGTCCGATTCCGTTTGGCCGGTCAAGGGGTCAAACACACTAATCCGCTCTACCTCGTCACCCCAGAATTCGACGCGATATGCAAGGCTTTCCATGTACGCAGGAAATACCTCGACAACGTCGCCCCGGACCCGAAAAGCACCGGGAGCAAACTCCGTGTCGTTGCGGCTGTAGTAGATGTTTATCAGGTCGTGCAGGAGAGCGTTTCGCTCATACTCCTTTCCCTTGGTGAGTTGGACGACCTGCGCCCGGTACTCATCGGGCGAGCCGATGCCGTAGATGCATGAAACACTCGCGACCACAATGATGTCGGAGCGGCCGGAGGTGAGCGCACTTGTAGCCCGCAAGCGAAGCCGGTCGATCCTGTCGTTGATCGACATGTCCTTTTCGATGTAGGTGTCGGAATGGACGATGTACGCTTCGGGCTGGTAGTAGTCGTAGTACGAAATGAAGAACTCGACGGCGTTCTCGGGGAAGAACTGTGTCAGTTCTGCATAGAGTTGCGCCGCAAGTGTCTTGTTGTGGCTCATCACCAGCGTCGGACGGCCGCGCTCCGCAACTACGTGGCTGATCGTGAAGGTCTTGCCGGTGCCGGTCGCCCCCAGAAGCACTTGATGCATGTCGCCTCGATCCAGTCCGCTCACAAGCTCGCGAATCGCACCGGGCTGGTCGCCGGTAGGCTCGAAGTCAGCTCGTATTGCAAACGGTTTGTCGGTCGGGGCGTGCGTCATACGGATTCAGTACTATTCGGGGGCTCATATAACATGTGTTGTTGGCTATGGTTGCGGATTTCATGCTATTAACGCGTTGTGGCGCGTGACGGTGTACGTCTGCAGAGGTAAATTCCGTTGTTGCCTCGACTGTACATCATTATCCCCGACTCATCTTGTCTTCCTGTATCGTCCGCCATTTAGCGGCGGCTCTCACGGCCGTTCTGGTCACCTCGATAGGTGTGACCCCGGTCTTGTCCCAGCTCTCCGCGCCCCTGGAGGACGGCGACCGAACCCGCAACGTCCACGTAGTCGGTCGGATGGACTCAGAGATGATAGGAAATGTTGGAACCGGCGAGGTTGAGATAGTGCTCGGCCAGCACGCATCCCGGCCGTTCGCGTACGTTGTGGCTCGAGACCTCGTGTCGGTCATCGATGTCTCCAATGAGAGCTCGCCGTCGGTAGTGGCAGTTACCCGAATTCCATCGCGCGTCGGCAGTCGGGTCACAGATCTTGATCTTGCCATTATTGGGGACCGACATCTGCTTCTCGCCGCGTTGGAATCGGATCAACCGGGCGATGTCCCGGCCATGGTCGCTTTCGATGTGTCAGATGCCGGCAGTATTTCTGAAGACCCGGTGGCGGAGTACCTTGCACCCGATTCCTCGTCGTTATCAGCGATCTTCGCCTACAGGCATTCCTCCGGTAAGCCCATCCTCTTCGCAACGGGAGGTGGCGACATGTTTGCACTGGACTTGGCCGCGCTGATTGCAGATCGCGATCCATTAATCGCACGCTATCCGACTCCCGAGCTGATCGATACGATGTATACCGGCTTCAGGGACGTGTACGCTGCGTTTGATCCGGTCTTGCAGCAGGATAGACTCTACGGTGCCGGTGCGGGTGGCTACTACATATACGACGTAACGGATCTCTCTTTGCCTTCTGTGGAGGCGCGCGTAAGCGCCGCCGCTGTGCGTCTGGGCACCCGGATTGCCGCAACCCCGGACGGCAGGTACCTCGTTACTGCAGCCGGTTATCGGACAACGCCGATCTACATCTTCGACATGGAGCCGGCCCTCGAAGGTCAGCTCCCATCGGTACGCACGTCAATTGGAGCGTGGACGGCCGATTGGAGAAATCGATCGCGTGCTTTCGAAGTGCGGTGGCCATATGTTTTTGTGGCGGCCCTCCATGACGGCTTTCAGATGTTTAACATGCGGGACCCGGCCGAGCCGTACACAGTCGGATATGTCCGCACGTGGCCAGGTGACCTTCCCGGGATCAGCGAGCGGGATCGAGACGAAGAAGGCGCTTGGAGCATCGATGTAAGGAATCATGACGGGCTCATCGGGGTCACGGATCGACAGTCGGGCCTGTGGCTTATGAGGGTAGACGGTTTTGAGGGATGGCATGGACATGGTTGGGGCGTCCCGAATACCTCCTCCGTGCAAGACTGGCAGAACGGTCCGGATGGTGCCCCACAGGGAATCGACAGATGAACATCGCATCGCGCAGCAGCAGGATCTTCATAGCCGTCTTTCTGACGTGCTTGGTGCCGCTTGGAATGATGGCGTCCGGGCAGGCAACTCGGGGCGTCGTCCACCCGCCGCATCCACCTCCGCCGGGTGAGCAGGGAAGTCCGAACATTCGAGTGATGAGCCACATTCCGCTGGGCGCTCCGCACTCGGTGTCTGATATCGAGGTCGAGCAGGACATATCCAGGCCGTATGCGTACGTCGCGCGCAGAGTGTCTGAGATCGGGTTTGACGTCATCGACCTGTCCGATCCCGACAACGCCAGAGTCATTCATCGCTGGCGCATCGAGGATTCTGACCTTCACATCGGAGGCGCCATGGACGGCCGTTATTTCTCGC
>JAHHLP010000464.1 GCA_018679295.1 Rhodothermia bacterium | reverse complement strand
AATTCACTCTCTGTGCTTCCGTTCAGGGGCGTGCGTATTGAGGGTGGTGAGATCCTCGTTCGTGGTGAATCACTCTTCCTCGGATACATAGTTGATGGTCACGTCAAGAGCGCTGTGGATGAGGAGGGGTGGTTTCACTCCGGTGACAAGGGGCATTTCGATCGAGACGCCCGACTCGTTGTGACCGGGCGCATCGACGAGATGTTTATATCCGGAGGAGAAAACATTTACCCGGGCGCGATCGAAGAGGCGGCGAACAAGATTGACGGAATTGATCGTTCTCTGGTAGTGTCGGTGCGTGACGCCGAGTACGGCGAAAGACCTGTTCTCTTCGTTGAATACTCGTCCGAACCGCTGGCTGAGGCGGATGTTATCGCCAAACTCGGACGTTCTTTGCCGTCCTTCATGATGCCCGTTGCTGTGTTCGAGCTACCCGCTACTGACGAGCTCCCGTTGGAGAAAGTGAGCCGTCGACGATTGCAGGGATTTGCCTACAACATGTTGCAAGAAAGGGGCTTAAGCGGAAGGTCCGAAAATCGATAACCTAATAAGCTTAATGCGTTTGCCTAATCCGTCCAATAAATCTGGAAGCGCTTCCGAAATGAACCAAAACGGTCAAATGATTGCCATTGCTGATACCGCAATCTCGGGTGAGATGGTATCGTTTACTCCACTCCGGATGGAAAACATCTACCGACACTTCGAGTGGAACAACGACCCCGAGCTGAATCGGCTCGACAACGAGATGCCGTACAAGGAAGAGTCGTTTGGCGAGTTCAAGAAACGCTTCGAACGGATGGTCACACATCCATCGTCAAACACTGTCGATTTTGAGATACACTCGAATGACGGAACCCTGATTGGTGTTGCCTACGTTGCGGACATAAGCGAACACAATCGGCATTGCACAGCTGGAATTACGATAGGCGATCGAGCCTATTGGGGAAGGAACTACGGTCGTGATGCCATGAACCTGCTGCTCGACTACTGCTTCGAGGAGTTGGGCATGCACCGCGTGGCAACCGAGACGTTCGAGTATAATACCGCCTGGAAGAACTTGGTCGAGTGGGCCGGCTTCAAGCGGGAAGGGGTCGAGCAGGAGTATCTGTTCCGCGACGGCGTCTTTTGGGATAAAGAAATCTATGGTCTGCTCGAGGGTGACTACCGAGCCTCCCGAGGCCTGGACTGATTGATCGAGTCACTGGCTGCATCGCAACTCCACACTGGGCTTGCCAAAGCCGTCGAATCCCGATCGTGCACGAAAGGTAGTCTGGAGCCTTCCTTTGGCTACGTGGCTTCCTGCTTCAGCAATCACAAACCCGACGGTCCGATTCCGGGCTTCGTCTACGGCTGTGCGTCTGCCGCGAAGGGAGAGAACCAGTCGACGGCGGTGTGTTGTCTCTGCAGCCACAGGACGAGGATATCGTCGCCGAACTCGGCCGACTCGGATCGATCGATCAAATTTGTAAGCATCGCGTCGATCGGGTCTGATTCGCCGAAACCTGCCTCAATGGACTCGACGATGCCCGTTTCTCCTGCCATCTCGCCTGATTTGAGAACTTGCTCACTCAGGCCGTCTGTGTAGGCCACAAGCGCAGCGTCTTCCGGCAGGATTACCTTCGTATCCCTGAATTCGGCGTTGCGATCCAGCCCGAGGATCAGGTCGCTGTACTCAACGATCTCTGGTCCGGACGGAGTAATGAGCACAGGACGGCAGTGGCCCGCGTTTGCATATGTCACGCGGTGGTTTTCCGGTTCCCAATGGAGCAGCAGGAGGGAGGCGAAGGTCTCCTCCATCGGAGGATCGTCCATCAACACCTGGTTCACGCGCTTCATGATCTCGGCCGGCGACTGCGTTGTTCGTAGCATAGCGTGGATCGTGCTTCTCACGTAGCCCAGGAAACTGAACGCATAAAATTTCGCTTGGAGACCTTTCCCCATGACATCGCCGACGGTGAGGAAATAGCTACCCGGCGCCGCTTCCATCCAATCGAACAGGTCACCTCCGCCATGTTCACGAGGACTGTTGTGGAAGAAGAGCTGGTAGTTCGGGACCTCGGGAAGCTTCTTCGGCATCAGCTTCTGCGAGAAGTCCTGACCGATCTTTGCATCCAGCTGGGTTTGGAAGACCTTGGTGCGTTCGAGCAGTCTTTTGACCCGTATCAGCAGCTGCTCGATGTCGAACGGCTTCGTGATGTAGTCGTCGACGCCGGTACGCATGCCCTTGACCCTGCTCTGCTCGTCGGCCTTCGCCGTCAGGAATATGAACGGGATGGCCCGCGTCTCCATCTGGTTCTGCACCGCATTTTGGAGCGCAAAGCCATCCATTTTCGGCATCATGATGTCCGAGATGATCAGGTCCGGCGCGTGATCACCGATTAGTTCGAGCGCTTCTTCTCCATTCGCCGCGGTGCGGACGTCATACAGCTTGCCAAGGCGGTATTCCAACAGCCTTCGCAGCGTATGTTCGTCTTCTACTACGAGAATGGAATGTTCAGACATGGATCCTGACCTGCATTAACGACAAACCGGAGACGGCACAAACCCTCTCCGGTCTTCTCATAGATAAGTTCGGACGTGCACGCCTGCAGCATCAGCAATCCCATACCGCGTTCGGGTACGGATGGCAAGCCGTTGCGCTTTTCAACTAACTGCCCTTCCAGGTCGAAGCCCTTCGAGTTGTCCTCGACGGTGCACCGAATCTGGTCCGACTCTGTCCATACGTCGACCACGACTACTGGAATCCGCCCTTCGAAGTCAGCGTGCTGCACGAGGTTCGCCGTCCATTCGTGGACAGCGAGCTTCGCCTGCAGGATCGCAGTTTCGTCGAGCGCGGGGTGAAGCTCACCGGGTGGAAGCTGGTCAAAGAGGGAGTGGACTCCGTCAATGACGCTCTCCAGGTCGGTGAAACGTTGCTTCACTGATTCCATGGCGCGGAGCGGTGTGGTCAGAGAATCAAAAGGGGAAATTCGGGATTGAAATCCCCGGTTCTACTGCAGCGCCTCTTCGGCAGCCTCGACAGACGGGAACTGTCGGAATACCTTGTAGGTGCGGGTCAGCTGTACCACAACCTGTACGGGTCGCGACACTGCTGCGAAAACAACCTGTCCCTCCAGCGGAGAAACCTGGCGATACAATGAAAAGATTGAACCGAGGCCGGTGGAATCGAGGATTCCGGTCTCGGAGAAATCCAGAATGAAATTCCGTGCACCCGATCGCACCTGCGTCTGGCACGTCGACTTGAACTCAGCGGCATTCCGGAAATCGAGCGCTTTGCCAATTCGAACGATGACCGTTTCCTGGCTGCAGGGCTCCACGGTGAAACTCATGGTTGTGACTTGCATGGCGTGAAATACGTCTTTGTAGTGAACGCGGTAGTTGCGCGTAGTATCGGCGTGGGGGTGCGAAACTAAAGGAAGGAAAAACACGCAAAAAGAGGGTTTCCGACGCTTTTCAGTGGGGTTTCTGCGCCGCGAATTCGCGTTCAACAGACCATAATAAGCCACAGTATTGTTACTTTTCAAAAGCGCGGCAGAAAGCCGCCGCAACGCGCCGTCCGATTCCCATCCCACCCGTGCACGAACGCGGACCCATATCAATCAGCAATAGGCTGGTCAATGTCGCGCTGGGTGTAGTGCGCGCAGAGAACATTGCGCCCACCCACACTGACGATGAGTTTGATCAGGAGATGAGCAACGTCATCTCGGTTCGCGCGCGCGGTCTCGACGACGAGCAGGATGCAGTCCGTCGCGCTGCTCGGGACATGTTGCGAAACGGTCGCTACAAGCCCACTGGCAGGGGC
>JAHHLP010000379.1 GCA_018679295.1 Rhodothermia bacterium | reverse complement strand
TTCCACAACGCCATGTACGGGCCATGATCAAGGTGTTCACCGTCTGCACTGTTCGCGACGAAACTACCTACCTCAACCGCCCAGTCGCCGGCGTCCATGACTTCGCGCGTCTTGATGACGTTCTCGGTGCCTTTCGCAGCGTCCAGGCTGCTGCGGAAATGCTCTTCGATGGCGGCACGACCCTTGGCCGGTTCGCTGCCGGGCGCCATCGCAACGGCATCCTCTGCATACAGAGCCGCTAGCGCCTTGGCGTCGCCCGCATTCCAGGCGGCGGCCCACTTCTGCGAACCGGCTCGAATGGCAGTTTCCGTATCCGAATACTGAGCAGTTGCCGGCACGGCTAACGTGACTAGAAGACCGAATAGAAGTGCCGTCAAGACGCGCATTTCAGGACCTCTCTGAGCTTGGAGTTGCTGGGGATTTACCGTCACGGCCTCGCATGGTCCTGGTGGACCGTTCGCCGCAATGATTTCAACCGGCCTTCAATCTCGCAACGGGGATAGGGGTTGAAAATCCCTCTTAATGATGTGGTGGGGTTACCGTCGCCCTGGAACGAGTTCACCTGCCATTGTGGCGTCAACAGGATTCGTACCTAGTGATCATACTTCGACACTTCAGAGCCCCAAGTCAGGGCGTTTTCGCGTTCTTTCCGACTCGCTGCTATTTGGCTGATTGTGGGGACGCTTTTGAACTTACGGACCTAGTCACATCAGTACCCTGCAAGACTGGAGCCCGCCACATCAAACCCTAGCTGACGACGATCCGAACCGCCCCTTAAGCCCGAACACCATGGGTTTCTATCCGCGTTACTTCGCGTGCACGACGCTACCGGCCGTGCTGAAGTCTTCCCCCCGAATTCGGTAGAAATACAGTCCGCTAGGGAGGCCTGAAGCCTCGAAGCTGATCCGTTGCGCATGGTCCTGAGGAATCCATCCCTGGTGCAAGAGTCGCAACTCTCGCCCAAGCGCGTCATAGAGATTGATCCGAACTTGCTGACTTCGATTCACACTCAGGGAAAACGTGGTCTCCGAGCGGAACGGGTTCGGAAACGCAACCTCAACTTCGAACAGTGCCGGCGCCTGAGGGAGAGGCCCCTCGACCGAGGTTCCGACGCCACGGCCAAGAAGCAGGCCTTGCGGTGCGCGTCCTGTGTCCATGACGATAATTTCGTGCTCCGACCCATCGAGGTTTGCACGCTCTATTCGCTCGTCTTGGAACCAGTACATTTTTGCGTCCAGAACGTCGATGGCCAGCGCCCTTCGATCGTCCGCTCCGGAGGGTGCCAGCAGCTCCTCAACGTTCGAACCGTCGAGGTCTGCGCGGGAGATCGCGAGGTCCGCCCAGTATATTTTGCCGCCGGCTGGATGGAGCACGAGCCCGCCCCCGGCAAGTTGTCCAGTCACGACATCCTCCGTGCCAGTTCCGTCTAGATTGGCGCGGCTGATCCGGGGGTTAGCTGGCGTGTCACTATACCAGTAGATCTTCCCTCCGGAGGCGTCGACGCTGATCGTTTCTATGTCCGTCGACGTGACGATCTCCGCCGTGTCCGACCCGTCCAGGCTGGCGCTGTGAATACTTCCCTGACTCTCGCCAATCCAGTACATCTTGCCGTTCGCGCCATCGACAACGAGGTTCTCGCCTGAAAAGAATGTATCGCCGACAACCTGCTCTGCGCCAGTTCCATCATCGTTGATCCTGAAGATGCCATCGAAACGGTCGATCCAGTAGACCCTGTCGTTCACCTCGTCTACAACCAACTGGGAGGCACTGATCGGACCATGCAAGTTCTCGATCCCGGTTCCATCCAAATTACTCCTCTGGATGTAGGGGTTGGATGACAACCAGTAGAGTTTTCCGTCTCCGAAGTCAAGAGTCAGCGATCTGACCGACCACATCCCCACAACGAACGTCGACTGATCCACACCGTCTATGGTAGAGCCTTGAATGCTGCTGCGTTCCCTCCGCTCGTCTTCCAGGACGTACAGTCGTGACCGGGCCGGGTCGACCGCGATGTCGGTGGGACCGAAGACTTGCAACGGAAGATCTTCGATGCCCGAACCGTCCAGGTTTGCTCTTCGGACCGATCCCTCGACCGAGCCAACTGCCCAGTCGACCCAGTATATCTTGTCCGCGGTCAGGTCCAGACTAATCCCACCGCGGCCGCTGAGACTGACCACCTGTTCGATGGACGATCCATCCAGATTGGAGCGCGATATCTCGCCGGCCGTCGTGTTGACCCAATACATCTTGCCGCCGTCCACGTCCAGCTCCATGTGTCCTAGCTCCTCCGATGCGGCCGTCACGAGCACCTCGGAGTCCGTCCCGTCGAAGTTGGCCCGCAGTATAACTCCATTGTCTCCATCGGAGTCCGTCCAGTATACTTTTTGCGCGACCGCGTCCACAGCGATACCAGTCGGGCCATCTACACCGTCGACAACCTCCTCCACCTCGGACCCGTCTAGATTGGCCCTCTCGATCACACGCAAAAACGGTTTCGTCCAGTATGCCTTTCCGGCGACGTGGTCGAGTGCCACATCACGCGCCAATCCACCGACCTCGATATCGTATGCAACCTTGTCGCCGTCTTCAGTTCGCCCGATCACATCGGCGTCTGCCCAGTAGACATCGCCCGTCGCGCCTTCTACTGTGATTCCTCCGGGACCAAGGAATCGATACTCTGTCAGGATCTCTTGTGACGAGCCGTCCAGATTTGCTTGGCTAATGTGCTGATCTTCGTTGTTCAGCCAGTAGATCTTCGGCTGGCCAACGGCCGTTTCCCAAGGTGCGACTAGGACAGCCGTCACGACGAAAAGCGCTACCTGCCTCGCACAGAGTAGAAACGACGACACCGAGCCCTGTGACAGATAATTCATGGCACAAGCCGATTGTATTTGGTTCTGCAATTTTTCTGCTCGCCCGCGAACTCCTCACGCACGACAGTCTATACACAATTCTTATCGCAGATGCAAGCCCACCGGGCTTCGGCAGAACCAAAGTAGACGCCTCCGAACTCTACCGTCCCCGGTTTTCCAGAGATTGGCTTCGTTAACCGTCGGTAGATCGGCCCTTATGGCAGTGGCGCCATCTGACCAAGGCGCAGCGAATTGAGCAACTCGTCAACAGTGAACTCTTCCGGGTTTAGACACCGAATTCAAAGCTGCGACTAATAATCCGACCGGCCCACTGTTCATGTAGTGAGGGGCCCGGGATTAATTAAGACCATCACGATCTCACTAGTATACTCGCCAAGCCGACAGCAGTCCCTACATGCTGCTGTTCCACATGTCGCGGTACAGCATCCACTTGCCGTCCACCTTCTTCCACAACGCCATGTACGGGCCATGATCAAGGTGTTCACCGTCTGCACTGTTCGCGACGAAACTACCTACCTCAACCGCCCAGTCGCCGGCGTCCATGACTTCGCGCGTCTTGATGACGTTCTCGG
>JAHHLP010000398.1 GCA_018679295.1 Rhodothermia bacterium | reverse complement strand
GTCTGCCTTCTCGCGAAGTGCGGCCACCTCGGAGGCGGATGCTTCCGACTCCCCGAGCTCGTCCTGAATCGCTTTGAGCTGCTGCCTGAGTAGATACTCGCGCTGTTGGCGGTCGACGTCCGTCTTCACGCGCGAGCGAATCTCTTCTGACAACTGCAGCACCTGGATTTCGTGATCCAGGTGGTCCATGACTTGATCGGCCCGCTCGATAAGCGAGATGGTCGCCAGCAGCTTCTGCTTGTCTTCGACCTCTACCTGCAGGTTGGACGCGATAAAGTGAATGAGGAACGTGGGTGATTCGATATTCTGAATTGCAAAGGCCGCCTCGCTGGGCAGGTTGGGCGACATGTGCACAATCTGAATGGCTAGCTCCTTGATCGATCGGATTCTCGCCGTGAGCTCAATGTCGTCTACCTCAAGCTGCTCATCGATCGCGTTGACGCGCGCCTTGAAATAGGGCTCTATCTCGATGTACTCCTCGATTCGAAAGCGCCGCTTACCCTGGATGACGATGGACTTCGAGCCGTCGGGCATCTTGATCAGCTTCAGGATGGTCGCCACCGTTCCGACCTCGTAAAGATCATCGGGCTCTGGATCCTCAATATCACTGCTGCGCTGAGCGACGACGCCGACAAGTCGATCGCCCGCGAAAGCGTCTTTCACGAGATTGAGTGATGCATCACGGCCGACCGTTATGGGTAGCACCACACCGGGAAACAGCACCGTATTGCGAAGTGCAAGGATCGGAAGCGCCTCGGGCACCTCCGTCATGCTCATTTCCTTTTCCTCGTCCGGAGTCGGTAGGGGAATACTCTGTTCCGGATCTTCATCTTGAGTAAGCCAGAGGTGTTCGTACGTCATGTAACGGAGTGCGGGTGCTCTTGTGGTGCAATCATGAGATGCCGGTGTGGCCGAGATGGGATGTCTCCCGGCAAATGGCATTGTTTTCAAAAACTGGGCCAAGTGTTGAATCCTGCCAATGTGTCCGCCGCCCGGTCGGGGCCGCGTCATGTCATAGCGTCACGCTTTCGGAGATTGACGACGCAGGAGTAGTCTGATAGCGGATTCGAGTTGATCGCCCCTGAACGGTTTCGAGATCACGAGGTCAATATTGGAGTCCGGCTCTCCGATGTCGGTGTCACCTGTAATAAGAGCGATGGGGATGTTCGGGAGAGCGCTCCTGACGGCTTCCGCAAACTCGCGACCTGCCATCTGAGGCATCCCCTGATCGGTAAAAATAAGGTCGAAGGTCTGCGTCTGCAGGATTTTGAGGCCGCTCGGGCCGGATTCCGCGGTCGTTACCTCGTGTCCCTTCAGGCGCAGTAAACGGGCGAGTACGTTCCGCACCATTTCTTCGTCGTCGACAACCAGAATGTGAGCGGGCGGAGCCGCCGAACTGTCCTCGGCGTGCTCAACGGTAGAGGCGTCTATGTCCGCCGCCGGGAAGCTGACGACAAACGAGGTTCCATACCCGAGGCGCGTTTCGACCTCGATGTCGCCCTCATGCTCCTGGACGGTGCCGTAGCACACCGCCAGGCCCATGCCCGTTCCGCGCTTACCCTTGGTGGTGAACAGGGGTTCGAAGATTCGCGCGCGAACGCGATCCGTCATCCCGGTGCCCGTGTCCCTGACGGTTACAAGAACCCGGTTCCTGTCATCCGTAGACATACCGATCGCGATGTTGCCACCCTGCGGCATTGCCTGCACGGCATTCAGGATGAGGTTTACGAATACGTCTCGCAACTCTGACGGTGAACCGAGAATGGACGGTACGTTGCCCGCCTCCAGCGTGGCATCGATCACGACGCCCTGGCGTCTGGGCTCGTTGTACCAGTAGGGCCTGGTCAAGGCCACGGCGTCTTCGACGATCTTACGCAGGTCCACGGGCTCGAAGGCGCTCTGCCGCTCCTGTCGGATGTACTGCTGGATTCGCCGCACGAGCGTCGCTCCATCAAGCGACGCCTTCTCGATCGTCTGAAGGTGTTCGGAGCCCGCCACAGAACCGGGATCTTCCTCCGCTACTCTCTTCAACAGCTCCGTGTGCCCTACGATTCCACTGAGCAGGTTGTTGAAGTCGTGGACCATGCCCATCGTCATGCGTCCGAGCGTCTCCATCCTGTGGCGCTCCGTCTGACTGTGCATCCACGATGTCGGCTCGGCTAACACCTCGCCGGTCACCATGATGGCGACCACCGCGTCACCTTCCGCGGGAATCATGACCGGCAGGAAGTGTATGAGGACGGGAATGGCCTGGTCCCGTGCCGGGTGCTGGACCATGAACAGCCGATTGGTGACAAGCGACCCCGCAGCAGCGTCCGACGTGTACTCCCTGACCAACTCCTTATCCGCATCCGGGAGTCGCGACCACACATCATCTTGCGGACCGAAGACCGTCTCCCACGCATGATTGAGAGAGATGCGGCCGCCGGAGGGGAGGAACGTGGCCACAAGCAGTTCCGGCTCTAGCGAGAATGAGTTTTCCATGGCCGCCATCAAACCATCCGCAACTTGGATGCGTACACCGACGTTCGTCGCCTTAACGCCATCTTGATTGGCAGGCGACAACATTCAGGGTGAAGGCAAGTTTCAATGTTGATGCCTCAAAACGGGATAGTACAACCTAACAATATTCTGCAAGGTACGCGCGACATGTGGCACGAGAATATTCTTGGAACCATTGGCAACACGCCACTGGTCCGACTTCGCCGCGTGGCTTCGGGCATTCCCTGCACAGTCCTTGCGAAGGTCGAGTTCTTCAACCCCGGCGGGTCGGTCAAAGACCGCATCGCCACGACCATGATCGAGGGAGCTATCGCGCGCGGTGAATTGAAGCCTGGGGGCACCATTATCGAGGGCACGAGCGGGAATACGGGCGCTGGAATTGCCCTGGCCGCGATTGCGATGGGCTACAAGTGCGTCTTTACGACCACCGACAAGCAAAGCAAAGAGAAAATCGACGTACTTCGTGCCCTCGGAGCGGAGGTGCGTGTTTGTCCCACAAACGTCGCTCCAGAGGACCCTCGCTCCTACTACTCCGTCGCGCGGCAGCTGTCCGAGGAGACGCCGAATTCCGTCTACCTCAATCAGTACGACAATCTCGACAATGAGCGCGCCCA
>JAHHLP010000264.1 GCA_018679295.1 Rhodothermia bacterium | reverse complement strand
GTACTCGGGGAGTGTCTCATGGCATTGGGCCGATACGCCGAGGCGGAGCAACTCCTGATAGCGGGTTTCGAGACGATCCGCAAGGCAAACGGGCCCATGGATGCGGCGCTCAAACGGTTGATATCTTTCTATGAGACGGTAGAACGAGAAGAGCGGGCCACCACGTATCGGGAGATGCTGGACGAGTCGGCCGCTTGACGGATCGAGTTTGGGAATCACACTCGAGTAGGGGTTACGCGGCCTCCCCCAGTTCTCAGGTGAATTCTCCGGACGATCGCCTGCCGGGGCCACCGGGAAAAATCTGGAGTCCGGAACTATTGTAGCGAGAATCGTTCTGGGTCGCAGAAATTCATTACCCTCACTCAAGACGTATCTCTCGCGCACACAAGGAGCGCACCGGATGCTACATCCTGACACCGAGTTGCGGTTCATTAGTGACGACGTCGGATATGGCGTGGTTGCTACGCAGCCTATACCGAAAGGCACAATCACGTGGGTCCACGACGATCTTGACCGGACGTTCTCGCTGGCCGAGGTCGACGCGATGCCACCGATATTCCGCACGATCCTCGACAAGTACTCCTTTCGAGACAACCGCGGCAACTGCATTCTCTGCTGGGACCATGCCCGGTTCGTGAACCACTCGTTCCGGTCGAACTGCATCTCGACGGCGTACGATTTCGAACTCGCCGTCCGAGACATCGAGCCGGGAGAGGAGCTGACCGACGACTACGGCTACCTCAACATCGATGAGCCCTTCGAGGCCTTGCCTGAGAAAGGCGTTCGCCGGCGAGTCGTCATGCCGGACGATCTCCTTCGGTACCACAAGCAGTGGGACCGTCAGCTCGCCTCGTCCTTTCGCAGGCTGGAAGCGGTGCCTCAGCCGCTGATGGAACTGCTATCGCCCGAGGTAGCCCAAAAGTTGCATGCGATCGCCGCCGGAAAGGAGGAGATGGATTCGATACTGAATCTGTACTGGGTGCGTGGACAGGACGGGCAGCATCTTCCGGCCGGAGACTTCGAGACGCGGCAAAGACACCGGCCCTAACGCCGCACAGCACAGGTCCCTGGCCGGTCGCAATGGTCCGGGAAACCGGTCTGCGACCCGGCGAATGGCGAAATCTTGGTGCCAACCGTGCCGCTACCTGACAATTACCATCCGCCGGGTATCAACGAAATCGCCCGCCTTAATCCGGTAGAAGTAGACGCCGCTCGCCAAGCCGTCAGCATCAAATTGAACCGCGTGCTTTCCCGCTGTCAGAGACTCGTCGGTCACGGTCGCAATCTGGCGCCCCAGCAGGTCGTTGACGATAAGACTTACCGCTGTCGGCTGAGCAAGCTCGATGTGCAGCGTCGTTGCTGCATTGAACGGATTCGGATAGTTCGGATAGAGACGAGACGATTCCGCAGGCTGATCCTTCGCCTCCTCATTCGCGATCGGCGACGTCCAGTTGAGATTCGTGAGAATCTCGACTTCGTCGTTAGTGGTGAGCACAGCAATGTCTGTGCTCATGTCGTCGTCCAGTCGGCCCGCAAGTATCGCGTTGGGGAAGCCGCTCAAGACTCCATTGCCACATAGAGCGAAGCGGTTGAACATTCCGTTGCCGTCATTAAGCATCAGGTCCACGGTCGATCCCTGGCTCGCGACGACCAGATCAAGATCGCCATCCCCTTCGTAGTCGAGCATGGTCGCGGTGCGCGGAGCACCGCGGCGGTGCACACCAAATGCTTCCCGCGCGCCAAACGTGCCGTCGCCATCGTTGCGTATCAGCACCAGGCTATCTGCCATCGCGTCACCCAGAATCACGTCCGGGTCCAGGTCGCCGTCGAAGTCACCAACGAGGAATTGCGAGGCGGCGGGGACGCTTTCGACGGAATATGGATAGGCTCGTGGCGGGTCATAGCCGTCCGAAACGCCAGGAGCCCGAATGCCACGACTGCGCAGCGTGTACAGTTGACTGGTGCTGGTGTTGTCGACTACCAGAAGGTCCTGAAACCCATCCCCGTCGAGGTCGACAATCTCCAGGTCGTCGGCATACCGGCCTACCGTCCAGAAGTTGTTAAAAACGAAGGTGCCGTCGCCTTCGTTGATGTAAACAATAACTTCAGCCGAATCTGCAGGTGGACTCCGAAGAGTGAACACGTCGGTGTCGCCGTCGTCGTCATAGTCCGCGAGTTCGATATCGGTCCATGGACCTTCGCCGACTACCGTGGACGGAGGCGAGAAGATGCCACCGCCGGCTCCGAAGCGCACGTGAATACCGTCTCCAGCCAGGACGACAAGGTCGAGAATGTCGCCGCCATTCACGTATCCGATTTCGATCTGTGTCGGATCGGTCCCAAAGGGTAGGTGCTGCGGATCGGAGAACACGCCGGTACCATTGTTCAGGAGAATGGTCACGTCGTTTCCGCCGCTGTTTGGCTCGACGTTTGTAACAGCCAGATCGATGTCACCATCGTCATCAAGATCGGCTGATGCCATCAGGAGGGATCGCGTACCCGAAGCAAACAGCGTGGGTCCCGCAAACACCTGGGGAGGACCTCCGGCCGGTTCGTCAGCCCCGGCGAATGGTGCGACGGAATCGCGAGCCTCAACGTCGAAGTCGAACGGCACTTCCGGTCGCGGCATACCCGTCAAGGATGCATCTTCGAATGCGCACTCCTCGAGATGTAGGTC
>JAHHLP010000099.1 GCA_018679295.1 Rhodothermia bacterium | reverse complement strand
CAGGCAGCTTTGGCTCATCGACAAAGAGAATGGAGGCAAGGCAGACGCCCTCAATGCCGGAATCAACTATTGCCGGGCACCACTCTTCTGTGCAATCGACGCGGATACGCTGCTTGAACGAGACGGGTTGCTTCGCGTCGTCCAGCCTTTTCTGGAGGATTCTCGCACGGTGGCCGCCGGCGGAATCGTCCGGATCGCGAATGACTGCACGGTGGGTTACGGCCAGGTCGTCGACGTGCGTCTGCCGAAGAATGAACTGGCAAGGCTGCAGGTGACCGAATACCTGCGTGCTTTCCTGAGCGGACGTGTGGCGTGGGACGAAACCGGAATGGTCCTCATTATTTCCGGTGCTTTCGGTCTTTTCAAGCGGTCTCTCGTAGTCGATGTCGGAGGCTACTCGACCGATACCGTTGGCGAGGACATGGAACTGGTCGTGCGGATTCATCGCCACTGTCGCGACACCAAGATCCCGTATAAAGTCCGTTTCGTACCCGATCCTGTGGCGTGGACCGAGTGCCCGGAGTCAATATCAGTACTTGGACGCCAGCGCGACCGATGGCAGCGGGGGCTCGCGCAAGTGATGGTGCGGCACATCAAGATGCTGTTCAATCCTCGCTATGGGCGCGTCGGCATGATTGCCTACCCGTATTTCTTCTTCTTCGAGATGCTCGGACCGGTGATGGAGACGATCGGGTACATCGTCGTCGCCCTGTCGATCATCTTTGGAATGATTAGTCCCACGCTTGCCATCGCCTTTTTCGCTGTCGCGGTTGTGTTCGGCGTCGCGCTTTCCGCCGCTGCGGTCACGCTGGAGGAACTGTCATTTCACAAGTACACCCGCCTGTCAGACCTGCTTCGCTTGTTTCGGGTGTCGGTCACTGAGAATCTGGGATACCGGCAGCTCAACGCGTACTGGCGCATGAAGGGTCTCTATTCGTACCTGAAGGGCGACCACTCATGGGGAGAGATGACCCGGACCGGTTTCGCTATCGGTGGAGGTGAGTCATGACGTGGATTCGCCCCCTTATCTCTATGTGGCCAACCGCGATCGCGGCCGGACTACTTTTCGTGACCACGAATGCGCACGCTGACAATGGTCTGCGTGGCATAACATCTCAATCCGGGCAACCGCAATCGTCGATCCGAAATAATGACTCGCAAACGCAACCCGACGCTTCAGAAGCTGCCTCTGCGGGCCTTCGGTGGTTCGCGACGGCAAGCCATGGGTTCCACCGATTCTCAAACGACCGTCCGACGTGGCAGGCCGGCATTGTGACCTTTGGGGCAAAGTCGAGCAAAGGCCGAGCATCGTTCCTGGAGATGGGGTGGCTAAGCCGGCACGAGCAGGACGACATTTTTGGTGCTATCAACCATTATCAGCCCGTCGGTGGGCGCGCTTACGCGAATCTGCGGGTGAGCCTTGCGCCCGGGGCCGACGTGTCACCACGGAACGATGTTTATGCGGAAGTCTTTCGATCGCTTCCCCGCGCGCTCGAGGTGTCAGGTGGATATCGGTTCGCACGATACCGAGACGCGACGCTGCACACGCCATCGGTGGGAATAGCGAAGTACGTCCGCAATTGGTATTTCCGGCTCAAGAGTAGCGTTACACCGATCGATGGCTCTGTCGGGTTTGCCGCAATCGCAACCGTTCGGAGTTATGGACAGACCTCCGAGGAGTTCATCGGTTTCACCGTAGCAGCGGGGCGCGAAATCGTCGGACTTCCGGGCGGAACCGTGCTGGCCCGAAGCCCATTCGTCGCCAGCGTCTATGGCCAGCGGTTTCTGACCAGCAATGCGGGTTTGCGGCTGTCGGTGGACGTTGTGCGCGACGGCGATTTGTCACGCAGCGGGATATCTGCCGGGCTTATTGCTCGATGGTGAGCCGAAGTGCTCGTGCTGCGTACGAATGTGTTTCAGGCGGGTCGCCCAAAAACTACACTATGCTCTCTTCAGATAAGGTCTTGGAGGCCTTGAGATTGGCCACCATCTCACCGGCCCTCTCAAAGTAGCGATTGGTCGTACCGACACTCTCCGGATGGCGAAGGAGCATAAACAGAGTGTTGCTAGACCGCGCTGCATGACAGCCGGAGAGTTCTGTTGGTGTGAACGTGACTCCTGCGATGTTCATCCACACATCGGTGTGCGTCCTATCGTAGAAGATGACGAGGCCCGGTTTGTGACGACGTACTCGGGAGCGGATGTGACGTGTTCGCCGGGCAAGGAATTGATCTACGAACCGATCGGGATTCGACAGATAGCTCAATGGAGAATGGCCAAAGGGCCACGGCGTTGTGACCGGATTCACGGCCATTAGGTTGACCAGACACGCGTCCCTCTCGGATTGTCGGCCTAGCACTTCCGCCTGGTAGGACCTTACCGAGTCTTCGAGAACGGTTTCCCCTCTGGATGCAAGCACAAAGCGGGAAAGCCTTGACCATGTACGATCGATACGAGGGTTTGCTGTGAACCGATCCACGTCACCTGATGCTGCATGGAACGAATACAGATCATCCATTTCGCGTTGGCCACGGCGGTGCCAGGCAGCGATTCGCTGCTCGATGTGTTTGCGGCCCATGCCATGGAGCCGCGACCCGGGACCGACTAGCCACACATCTGCCGCATACGAGCCAAAGCCGTAGTGACCGTCGAGGTATATCTCAAGTAGCTTCCAGTCCACGAAGTGCGGTAGCGGATGCCGTTACCATTAACCTAAGGTAGCAGGTATTTCATTAAGAGCCGAGCGACCAGAACGTCTCACCAACGTCGACAAGATGCCGCGATCGCCCTGCGATGGAAAATGCAGTTCCAAACAGTGGGCACTTAATTCGTCGTTTCGTCGTTGAAACGCCGAACGATTCTTCCGACGGAATCGTTTATCGATTTCTCGCCGGAAATCGTTGGAGAGGTTTCGCCATAACACCTGGTCTCGACCATGCTTCGATCGGCCGCGCTCTTCGTTGTTCTCTGTCTTCCCATGATCTCCGCGTGCGCGCAGACTCCTGAGCCGACCCTAAAGGAGCGTCTCTTCGAAGGGCGCATTGCTCACATCGATACGATCGGGGTACAGCGGTTTATAGAGCAGATCGACTCCGGCCGGACCGACTCCGCGGAAGTCTACTACAATGTGCGGGGCGAGCCCGTCGCGTGGCGAGCGTGGATCGACGGCGATTACTTTGTCTTCTGGGAGCCGTACGGACGCTTTGCCGTCTCCGATTCGAGTCTGTTTGCGCTGGAGGTGTACCAGCGGGAGCGCCGACTACTAGAAATGCTGGATGGCCTCGAATTGGTCGAACAAGCAGCCAAGAAATCTCGCTGAACGGTCGTTCTGAATTCCTGGCTGGTGCGACGGCCGGCACCAAAGCGGCCAACGATTACGTTATGTAACCTTAACGTTTACTTCATCATCCGTCCAAGAAGACGATAGATCTTTTAGGCGGAAACACGTAATCAGGGCATTCACGATGAAAGGTATCATTGCCGTTCTGACGGTGGCTACGGCGGGCGCGTTCTACGCCTGGTCAGTGCATCAGAGCAAGCGGATCCGGGCTATCTACCGCAACTGGTAGAGTCGATTCCGATCTCTAGTCCTTTTCCAGAATCAGTTCGAGCAAATGGATAAAGCTGTTCCTCAGCTCCCGGCGGTCGACAATCGTGTCGACGAACCCATGCTCTTGCAAGAACTCCGACCGCTGGAACCCGCTCGGTAAGTCCTGCCCGATCGTCTCCTTGATTACGCGCGGTCCCGCGAACCCGATCAGCGCCCCTGGCTCAGCGATGTGAATGTCGCCCAGCATGGCAAATGACGCCGTCACTCCGCCCGTCGTGGGATTCGTCAACAGGACGAAGTAGGGCAGTTTCTTCTCTTCGAGCAACGTTAGCTGAGCGCTGGTTTTCGCCATTTGCATGAGGCTGAGCGCACCCTCCATCATCCGCGCACCGCCACTCTGTGCAATGATGATCAGCGGAATTTCCCGCTCACAGGCCCTCTTGATAGACCGTGATAGGATTTCGCCAATAACGGAGCCCATGGATCCGCCGATGAAGGAGAAGTCCATGGCGCCAATCGATACGCCGTGCCCGCCGATCAGGCCGGTGGCCGCTCTCGCGCCATCGTTCATCCCGGTCTTTCGTTGCGCATCTCCCAGCCGATCCGTGTATGGCTTGCGATCGAGGAACTGAAGCGCATCGACTGCAAACAGATTCTGGTCATGAAGCTCAAACTGCTCGTCATCGAACAGCAGTCTGAAGTAGCCCAGGCTGTCCATACGAAAATGGTGGCCGCACTTCGGGCATACCAGCAGGTTCTCCTCCAGCTCTCGCCGGTGGATGGGTTCAGAGCAGTCCGGACACTTCTCCCACTGGCCTTCCGGTATCTCGATCTGGTCGCGGGTATCTGTGAGGATACCGGCCTTTTGGCGCCTAAACCAGCTCATAGAGCTCTATTCGGGTGAGATTAGAATGGGAGTCGATCGAAAACCGTTCCGGACGGTCTGCGCGCGATGTAATCCTTCAAATAATAGGGCTCAAACTCGTCTAAGTCATCTTCGTCGCCCCGTTCCAGCGCCCTGCGTCCGAGCGCCGCAACGTCGGCTGCGCGCGGCAGGTGGTGGATTTCCTTGATGCCAGCGAGCGAATTGGAGCCGGCGATGAGTCGTGACGCGGCGTCCCCGCCGAGGACGACGGCGCCTTTCGACGACTCTCCTGCAAGCCACGCCACAGCCTCTTCATCGGCAAGAATTCCGGGCATCATGATGTCGGAAAGATCGTGGCCATCAAACGCCCCGAAATAGACCTCTCCGCGCCGTGAGCCGACAGCGATGGCGACGCAATCCGGCGTCAGCCCCCGCGCTTCTGCCGCTGAGATGACCGATCGCGCGTAGGCGGCTAGCGTGCAAACCCCTACCAGGCGAGCGCCGATTCCGAAACAGAGTCCCTTCGCCGTGCTGACGCCGATCCTCAGGCCCGTATAAGAACCGGGTCCCGCGGACACCGCCACGGCATCAAGGTCGGATGGCGCGAGGTCGGCCCGAGCCAGTGTCTCGACCACCATCGGTACGAGCCGCTCGGAATGCGACCGGGGCCTTAGCAGCGTCATGCTGGCGGTCGGTCTGCCGTCGACTTCCAGCGCCACTCCGCATACGGATCGTGCCGTTTCCAGTCCGAGGATGATCATGCTCTAACCGACCTGGCTCCCACCTAATCGACCGACGCGTGAATGAGTCGTGGAAGGCGAGATCTTCCTTGACTATTTCCGGGCCGCGTGTGATTTTTCTAAGTTACGAGTTCACGGTGATCTGGCGTGCGAGACCGTGTGAGGCGCGTGGAATGTTGTGCAGTCAGGACGGTTCCGAACACTACCTGAATCAGGCATTTAGACGTATCCAGTCAGCCGATCACCTGGTGGGAGCCACCCGTCTTATCTGCGGGTGGCATTTTTGACGGCTGCAGGGGCAATTCCCGGTGGGCGCGGATAAATGAGGACGAAGTCATTATGAAGGTATACGACGGAGCACACATCAGAAATGTGGTCCTGGTGGGTCATCAGGGCAGCGGGAAGACCATGCTTGCCGAAGCGATGCTCTTCGCCAGTGGTGCGATAAACCGCATGGGCACCATTGAGGAAGGCAACACGGTGAGCGACTACCACCCGAGTGAGAAAGAGCGCCAGATGTCCGTGTTCGCGTCGCTGGTCCACGCGGAATGGGAGGGCCACAAGATCAATATCATCGACACGCCCGGCTACCCTGATTTTGTCGGTGAGGTGATCATGTCCCTCAAGGTCGGCGATACGGCGGTGTTTGTGATGAACGCGGCCGAGGGTGTCGAAGTGGGTACCGAGTTGGCATGGGCGTCCGGCGAGCGTACGGGGGTCCCGGCCATGTTCGTTATCAACCACCTGGACAAAACGAAGGCGAGATTCGACGCTGTCGTCGGTCAGATCCAGGACCGCTTTGGCCGAGGAGCCACCGTTGTGCAGCTCCCAGTGGGGTCCGGAAGCCGTTCGGTTATTGATGTTCTGCTCATGAAGCAGCTCACGTTTCCGGAGGGCAAGGGAAAGCCTGAGATCAGCGATATCACGCCTGAGTTCGCGGATCGCGCCGAACAGCTACACAATGAGCTGATAGAGAACATCGCAGAGAACGACGAGAGCCTCATGGAGCTCTACTTCGAAAAGGGCACGCTAACGGAGGACGAGATGCGTCAGGGCCTGCATGAAGCCATGCTCAAGCGGCAGCTGTTTCCCATCTTTCTTACCAGTGCAACGCAGAACATCGGAGTCACCCGTTTGATGAGCTTCATCGACAACGTGTGTCCAAAGCCGGTGGAAATGCCGCCGGCGGCTGTGTCAGAAGGAGAGCCGGTACCCTGCGACGCATCCGGTGATCCGGTGGTCTTCATCTATCGAACGATGGCGGAGCATCACGTGGGGGACTACTCCTTCTTCCGCGTGTACTCGGGCACGCTCGAAGCAGGCATCGACCTGGAGAATGCGCAAACGGGTGGGACCGAGCGCATCGGCCAGCTGTTTGGGATCGACGGTCGGGAGCGGGACGCGGTGACGAAGATGGAGGCCGGCGATTTGGGCGCACTGGTTAAGCTGCGCGATACGCATACCAACAACACCCTGCGAAAAAAGGGCAGCCGGGTCGCCATTGCTCCGATAGAGTTTCCCGAGCCCCGATATGGGATGGGTGTTCGAAGCGCTACTGAAGGTGACGAAGAGAAGCTCGCACAGGGATTCCACCAGATCGCCGAAGAGGACCCGTCGCTCAGAATCATCCACGACCCGCATCTGAATCAGATGGTCCTTGGTGGACAGGGTGAGATGCATCTGGAAATCGCAAAGTATAGGCTAAAGAATCGGTATGGGGTCGACGTTGAGTTCTACCGGCCGCGGATTGCCTACCGCGAGACGGTGCAGTCGACGTCTCGCTCCAAGTATCGTCACAAGAAGCAGACGGGCGGTGCAGGGCAGTTCGCGGACATCTCCATGCTGGTCGAACCGCTCAATGGTGAGTTCCGAGCCCCGGACGACATAAAAGTCCGCAATGTTGCGGAAGCGACGACGGGCTGGGGTTCCCGCATCGAGTTCATCGACGCCATCGTCGGTGGTGTAATCGACATGCGTCGATTCTTCGGTGCGATTCAGAAGGGGGTTCTGGAGGCAATGCAAGAGGGGCCGATTGCCGGCTATCCCGTAGGCGACGTGCGCATCGTCATCTACGATGGCGGCATGCACTCCGTCGACTCCAACGAGAACGCCTTCAAGACGGCCGCTCGCATGTGCTTCCGCGACGCGTTTCGCCAGGCTAACCCGGTACTCCTGGAGCCGATCTTCAATCTCGAGGTTTTGGTACCTGAGTCCTACACGGGCGATGTGATGGGTGATCTCAACACCAGGCGTGCGCGCATCCAGGGTATCGAGGCCGAGGGGTCGCTACAGCGCATCATGGCTCAAGCTCCGGAGGTCGAGCTATTCCGCTACTCGACGGTGTTGCGATCCATCACTCAGGGGCGCGGCCTTCATACCGGCACCTTCGAGCGCTATGAGCCGATGCCGAGAAACGTGCAGGAGAAAGTGGTGTCCGAAGCAGGTGAGCTGCAGGAAGCGTAGCACGGTGTGCCCGGCCCACATGATACCGACGATGACTGCGTCTAGCTCGGAACAAGTATGGCAAAGGCTCCGCTGGTTGCCCCCCGAGAGGTCTACGACGCCATCGTAGTCGGCTCAGGTATAACCGGTGGATGGGCCGCAAAGGAGCTCGCGCAGAATGGCCTGAAGACGCTCCTGCTCGAGCGTGGCCCGATGGTTGAGCATGGCACCGACTATCAGGGGGAGCATAAGGCGCCGTGGGATCTAGCATACCGGGGATTTGGCGATAGGAAGCTGTACGAGGAGGAGTATGCCATCCAGAGTACGTGCTACGCGTTCGGTGAAGCCTCCCGACATTTCTTTGTCAACGACCGCGAGAACCCGTATCTCCAGCCGGATGACAAGCCTTTTAGTTGGGTGCGTGGCTATCATCTCGGCGGACGCTCGCTGACCTGGGCACGACAGTGCTACCGCTTGAGCGATCTGGACTTTGAGGCCAACCTAGTAGATGGATGGGGCGTCGACTGGCCAGTACGATATTCTGACATCGCTCCGTGGTACGACTACGTGGAGTCGTATGCCGGAATTAGTGGACAGGAAGAGGGGTTGGCGCAGCTTCCCGATGGCAAGTTCTTGCCTCCGATGGAGCTCAACTGGGCCGAGCGGTTAACCGCCGAGCGCATTGCCGACGCTTTTCCGGAGCGGCGGATGACAATCGGTCGGACGGCCGTCCTAACCCGACCACACAACGGCCGCGCCGCGTGTCACTATTGCGGTCCGTGTCATCGAGGATGTTCGGCGGGGGCGTACTTCTCCACCCTGAGCGCGACGCTGCCGGCGGCGCTGGCTACAGGCAACCTCACCATCCGTTGCGACAGCATCGTTCACAGCCTTGTACACGATTCCGATCGGGATATCGCTTCAGGCGTTCGCGTGATCGACCGGACGACGCAAGAACATCTCGAGTTCAACGGCCGGCTCATCTTTCTCTGTGCGTCGACGCTTGGGACGGCGCAGATCCTACTTAACTCTACCTCTGCTCGGTATCCCACCGGCTTGGGCAATTCAAGCGATACGCTTGGCCGCTATCTGATGGACCACCACTATGAGGTGGGATGTCGGGCGACACTCCCGGGGGGAGAGGAGCGGTACGACCGAGGGAACCGTCCCAACGGATTCTACCTTGCGCGCTTCCGCAATCTCCGGAGCGGCCGACAGGAAGCCGGGTATCTTCGAGGCTACGGTTTTCAGGGTTCCTGCTACCGCGAGGGGTGGCAGTCCCTCGCCGATGCCGGTGGAATCGGGACGGACTTGAAGAGCCGGCTTCGTGACCCCGGGAATTGGAAGATCTGGATCGGAGCGTGGTGTGAGATGCTTCCTTACGAGGATAACCGTGTTGTCCTCGACGCAAATGAGACGGACCAGTGGGGAATACCTCTGCTTCGTATCGAATGCACCTTCCGCGAGAACGAGGCCGCGATGCGTCGTGATGTTCTCGATGCCACGGCGGAGATGTTGGAGGCTGCGGGATACGTCGACATTGAGCCGTTCGACGACGACGTACCCCCGGGCTACTGCATCCATGAGATGGGTACCGCTCGAATGGGTCGCGACCCTAAGACCTCGATGCTCAACGGCAACAATCAGATGCACGAGGTGCCGAACGTTTTTGTCACGGACGGTGCGTCGATGGCTTCGTCGGCCTGTCAGAACCCGTCGTTGACCTATATGGCGCTCACTGCCCGGGCGTGTGACTTCGCCGTTCGGTCTGTCAATCGGGGTGATCTGCGGCTCTAGCGGCCGGGATGGTCGAAGACACGTCTTTCATCCAAAGCGTTGCTAGATCCCTGCCGTTTGAGCTACTGCAGCGCCCGAGCAAATCAAATAGAGCCAGATTAGGCGGATGGACTGGCAGAGTTGCTATATTAGCTTCGCATGCGGTCGCTCAGGCTCTGGATAGCCTTCTTTCCAGGAGCCCCATCCCGTCAAAAAAACCGCGTCCTTTTCAACAGAACCACTTCAAGACAACTCGTTCATTATGAAACTACGTCTTTTCAGTTCAATCGCTTGTATAGCTCTTCTTTCTGTTGGCTGCGCCCAGCAAACCGCCCAGGAACCCGCACCCGACCACCAGTCCCTGGTTGCCCAATTTGTCAAAGGTTGGAATGCTGGAGACTATGAAGC
>JAHHLP010000128.1 GCA_018679295.1 Rhodothermia bacterium | reverse complement strand
TTGGATACCGCTTCGAGACGCGCAACTCCAACGACCCCGACAAGCTCTTCAGCGCGCACCTGATGATGTTGATGATTGGGTATCGGTTGTGACGATGATCGTCATTCCCGCGGAAGCGGGTAGTCACAGGTTGCCTTAACGTCCCTTTGGATCCCGGCTCCCCCGCTTTCGCGAGGGCAGGCTCGGCCGGGATGACCGGCTTCGTCATTCCCACGCGAGCCGGTACCCACAGGCTGCCTCAACGCCGCTAAAAAGAAAGCCCGGAGGCTTACGGGCCCCCGGGCTTCAAGCGAGTTACGGCTCGCTCATCAGATCGGTAGATCGTCAGATCCCTCGATCAGTTCTAGTAGTTGTACTCGATGTGCAGGAGCGGAGCGCCGTTGGAGTCGCCGTTGTAGGACTCTGCGGTGCGTTCGCCGCTTCCTGTGACGAGGTTGGCCATCGCGTTGCCGGAGTTCCAGTCGCCGCGGCTGACGATCTCCTGGACGATGCCAGAGAGGTCCGGGGTCCGCTGGTCGGCACCCGCCTGGCCGGTCGAAGTCCACGCGGCCGGCTGCCAGCCGGTGCTCGCGCTCGTCGTCGCCCGGCTCGAGAGGTTGTAGTCGCTCGTTGAGAACGAGGACGCGTTGCCGGCGTCCTGTCCGCGGATGGTCAGGCTCGTTCCGCCCGAGTTGGTCTCGTCAACCTTGAACTGGATGTAGGCGCTCGTGATCGTCGCGCCCTGCGGAACGTCGATGTTCGTAAAGCGCATCCCGACCAGCTGGTGCTTGCTGCCGTCGTCGACCAGCTCGAGGTCCGAGCTGTCCATGTACATGTCGCCGTTCGAGAGATTCTCCTCTGCATCGTCGTAGCTGGAGGCGATGCGCCGCTCGAAGGTCTGCGAAGCCGGTGCCAGCGTAGGCGCTGCGCCCGTGTTGCCGCTGCCGGCCCACTCGATCGCCCGCCTAAGCAGCGTGGTGCCGTCGGCTGTGAGGCTGTTCACGTTGAACTCGTTGCCGCCGAAGGGCAGCTGCACGCGGCGGCCCGCCGCGGCGCCCTTGCCGTAGCTCGAAGCGCCTGCCTCAAGAACCGCGAGGCTCGCGCCGCCCGACCATGAGCCGAGCGTCTCGATGCCCGATGCGATCGTGCCGGCCATGCCGTGCGAAGGCTGCGCGGACGTAAAGAGCGTCACCTGACCCGAGAAAAGCTCGGTGATGTAATGATTCGTGTTCGTAAGCGTAAGCGTCTGCTCGGTCGAGGAGTAGCGGCTCGACGATAGACCCAGCTCGTCGGTCAGCTGCTGCTCCTCGTTCAGCACGCCGATGCCCGCGTAGGTCAGCTTCGTGCCGATGTCGCCCGAGTTACTCTCCTCGGAGACGTAAGCGACGTCGCTCTGCGCAATCGCGCTGTTGTAGACGCTCGCTGCGTCGGTGTCGCCGACGATGATCACGCTGTGGCCCCAGGACTCAAAGAGCGCCTTCTTGGCAAGGTCCTGCGATGAGGGGTTGCCCCCGTCGCCCGCAACGAGCATGATCGTCAGAGACTGATTGCTGTCGCCCACCCAGACCGACTGCGAGGTCGTCTGCGCCTCGGCGCCCAGGACGAAGCTCTTCGAGCTGCCCAGGAGCGCGCCGAGGACCTGGCTCGGGGTCGCCGCGGGGTTCTGCGCAAGGTAGAGCGCCGCTGCGCCGGAGACGTGCGCCGCCGACATCGAGGTGCCGTCCATGCGCTCTACGCCGCCGCCCTCGTGCGAGGTGCTCAGCGAGAGAATGTCTTCGCCCGGCGCAAGGATGTCCACGAACGGTCCGTGGTTCGAGAAGCCGGAGAACTCGCCCAAGAGGCCGTAGGAGCCTACCGTGATGGCGCCCGGCACGTGCGCCGGCGTCACCTTCTCGGTCAGGATGCCCTGGTTGCCGGCGGAGATGACATAAACGACGCCTGCTGCGATCGAAGCCTCGATCGCCTCGTCGAGCGCCGTGTAGCTGGAGGTGCCGATGTCTTCGCCGAGGCTCATGTTGACCACCATCGGTGTCGACGGGTTGGCCAGCTTCTGCGAAGTGATGTGTTCGACGGCTGCAATGGCCACCGAGACATCGGCCTTGCCGTTGTCGCCTAATACCTTGTAGTTATGAATACGTGCGCCCGGGGCTACGCCAACGAGCCCGTCGGCGTCGTCGATCGCTGCTGCGATGCCTGCTACGTGCGTGCCATGGCCGTCGTAGTCGGAGGCGTCCTCGGCCGGCTCGCCTTCATACTCACCCGGAGCCGCCAGCGCCCTAAAGTCGATCGACTCGACGATGTTCAGGTCCGGATGGCTGACGCCGGTGTCGAGTACGTAGAGGTCGACGCCTACCGATCCGGCGCCGTCGCCCGAGGCGGCCCAGCTCGTCTGGCCGCCGATAGCGGCTACGCTCCAGGGGATGCGCTGCGCCGTCGTGGTCGAGGCCAGCTCGGAGGCCGGAAGCTCGACCTCAAAGTCGGGCTCGTACCATGCGATCAAAGGATCGGCGTTGAGTTCGGCAAGGAAGGTCGTGTACTCGTCGAGGCCGAGTTCGTCCTCGACGTAGATGGCGTAGCCGTCGAAGCCGTACTCGTACTCGTAGCGTTCGATGACCTTGTAGCGCTCGAGGACCTTATAGCGTTCGAGCACCTTGTAGCGCTCGAGGACCTTCTGGGCCTCCATCTCGCCGGAGTCGAAGCCGACGATCAGGCTGAGGGCCGATCCGTCGCCGTCCTTGTGGCGCGAGAGAAACTTGATGCCTTCGGCCATCTTGTGGCCGTGGCGCATCTTGCCGTTGGAGCCGAAGAGGTTCTCCTCGGCCGTCAGGCCTTCGGAAGCCCCGTCAAACGAGGTAAAATCGTCCGAACAGCCGGAGAAAAGGATGAAAGAGAGTGCGAGGAAGGAAAGCGCGAGGGATCGGAGGGCTTTCATAAGTCTGGACCAGAGTGAGTGAGTTCTCTGGTCCTGCCCGCGTAGATAGGACCGTATTTGATGTGCAACGCCCGATTAGGGCGTGTACGCGGGCCTTCCCCGAAGGGCTGACCGGGCACATTTTTGTACGCATGGAGATATGGACGGATGGAATGAGACCTTTTAAGGAGGCAGATCCGTCATTCCTGGGCACGCGGGTGTCCATTGCAAGGCCGACGCATCCTCAACCTCCGAGGGGTCCCGACTTTCCGGCCGGGGATGACCACTTGACCGACATCCCTTCTGTCCAGGTGACGGATGCGTGGGGTGCGACGCTATCGGTGCGTGAACTGGCCCAAAAGGGCTGTAGAAGCCTACCGCGATCGCGCCCTGACTCCGGCTGCGATCGGCAGACTACCGCGTCAACAAACAATAGATATATGGAACACACGAGTCCCGGATCGTTGCGCCCCAACTGGTAACGAGTGACTCGTTGGTGACCCACCATGTGTGAGCCGCTGGAATGCCCGGATCCTATTTCGAATGTAGCTGGCGCGGGCCAGAAACCGCGCCGAAATCGGGTCGGCGACGACCTGAGAACCGGGCTCGAATACTGAGTTCGGCGACTTCGCGATCGGCCGAGCTTCGCGTGTCAGCTGGCCGAGAGAGGAAGAGCGTAGAAGGACTTTTGTTGTAATCCTTCAACCGAGCATGTTAGGGAAAAGATTGAATAACGCAACCATTGATTTAGCAGGCCTCACTGGGTAGCTAATAACACACCTCCATTTGACTTCTGAACACTGATGAAAACTTTGCTAATCCGGCTTTCGTTCGCGGCTTTGCTATCCACTCCAGTGGCCGCGGTTGGCCAGACTGCGGTCGTCAGTACAAGTCCTTCCACAGGCTCGCACGGCGTTGCCACTGATAGCGAAATATCGATCGAGTTCGGTGCTGCGGTCGACGCCGGATCGGTTAACGCTTCGTCGATCATAGTGACCGGTTCTCAGTCGGGCCCGATAGCGGGCAGCTTCCAGGTGTCGAACAGCACGGTCACCTTCTCTTCAGCGAATCCGTTCTTCGCCGGAGAGGTGGTAACAACGGTTGTCACGAAGGGTGTTACGGCGTCCGGTACTAATCTTGCCTTGCCGCACAGCTTCGGGTTCAGGACAGCAACGGCGTACGTGGGAGGACCAGAGTTTCAGGCAATCACTCTCGTCGATGACGACCCCGGTCCGACGAGTATCGACGTGGCTGATCTCGACGGCGATGGAGACCTTGATGTAGTAGCTGGTTTTTCGACACAATCCCGAAGCCTGGTGTGGTCACAAAACAACGGAGATGGCTCCTTTACGGAAATCGTGATCGCAACGGACCTGTTCGGAGTGCAGGCTGTGTCCGCGGCGGACATCAATTTGGACGGCAATCTGGACATCGCGGTTCTCTACGACAGGACTATATCGTGGTTTGAGAACGACGGTACTCAGGGCTTTACGGAACGGACGGTTATAACAGGTCCCTTTGATGCCATTGACCTAAACACGGCAGACCTTGATTCGGACGGAGATCAAGATCTCGTCTTCGTGTTAACGGAAGAGAACGAGGGTTCGCTGGTCTGGTTTGAGAACGATGGTCTTGGCACCTTCACGATTCAATTGATCGCGATAGAGGTCCTCGGACTGGTGCCGGCGACCGTACACGCAAGCGATATCGACGGCGACGGTGATTTGGATATTCACGGTGGAGTTCTCGATTCGTCAGAACTCACTTGGTGGGCAAACGATGGAAATGGAGCCTTCGACAAGCGGACCGTGCCAATTGCTGGTGCGGGTACGCGCGATGTCACTACCGGCGACATCGATGGGGACGGTGACATTGATCTGGTCGTGTCGTTTCAGGGTGCGGGGGGACTAGCGTGGTACGAGAGTAACGGAGGATCATTCATACATCGATCAGTGGTTTCCGACGCGGGCCTCGCAATTCGTTTGTCTGTTGTGGATGTTAACGGCGACGGCGGCCTGGACATCCTCGCACCCTCGTTGAATAGTGGAGTCGCTCGATGGTACCGGAACGATCGAGCGGGCGGTTTCAGTGCCCGGACCGTGAGCAACGTCACCGGCCTCGCCAGGCTCGTTCACGGCGACTTTGACGGCAACCAGGTCACAGACATTCTTGCGTTGAGCTCTGAGGGCCTCTTCCTCTACCTTCAGAAGGACGGCTCCCCTCTCGCAGCATCTGATTCGACATTCGAGAACCGCGTCGAGCTTGGGTGGGCACCGTTCGCTTCCCGGATCCCCCTCATCGTGAACATCGCGCGTGACGGAGAACTGATCGGAATCGTGGCACAGGGTGACACCACCTATGCCGACGCGACAGGCGCTCCCGGGGTGGAGTACCAGTACTGTGTTACGA
>JAHHLP010000122.1 GCA_018679295.1 Rhodothermia bacterium | reverse complement strand
CCAATGCCCTGAACCCGGCAATCAGCGTGATTGGCGACTTCCGGGCCGCATACGTCTCGGAAGGAGATCGCAATATCGATTTCGAAATGCATGAGGTCGAGAGTGCGTTCAAGTCCGTAGTCGACCCGTACGCGCGTGCCGACGTCTATATCTCGATCGCTCAGGAGGACGGTGAGATCGAGTTTGAATTGGAAGAAGCCTTCTTGACCACGCTCTCGCTGCCCGCGCGATTGCAGCTGAAGGCGGGCAAGTTCCGCAGTGCATTCGGGAAGATCAATCGTATCCATCCCCACGCGCTCCCATACATAGACATTCCGACTGTCTACGCGAATATCCTCGGTGAGGAGGGACTGAACGACCAGGGCATCTCGGTGAGTTGGCTTGTGCCCAACGAGTCCTTTTTCCAGGAACTTACTGTGGAGGTGACGCGGGGGCCCGGCGAGTCGGCCAGCTTCGAGACAAGCGAGACGAATCGACTCCTGTATGCCGGGCGGCTGCGAAATTTTTGGGACCTCACATCCAATGCGACGCTGGAGCTGGGTATCAGCGGCGCGGTTGGCCCAAACGGAACGGGCAATTCAACCTACCTCGGTGGCGTGGACCTCACATATATCTGGAGACCTGTCCGGTACAATACCTATCGGTCCTTCATGCTCCAGGGCGAGGCCATTCTAAGCAGCCGCGACGACGGGTCCGCCGATCGGGTGGACGCTGCCGGGCTGTACTTGCTTGGCCAGTACAAATTTGCTCGCAGGTGGTTGGTCACAGGCCGATTCGATCTAGCCGATCTCCCGGATGACGCCGACTGGAACGAACAATCCTGGTCGGTCACTCTCGGATGGTTGACGTCGGAGTTTCAGAAGATTGAACTCGGGCTTAAGACGACTTCCGGTGACGATTTCGACAGCTTCAGCCAGGTGCTTGTGAGGGCCGTCTTTGTGATTGGCGCTCACGGCGCGCACGAATACTAGAGAAGAGATAAGACATCATGCTTACCAAATATTGGAACATGCGATGGGGCCGCGCGCTTCTCATGATTGCGTTGATGGCCACAATGGCGTCCGTCATGAGCCAACGTGCTGCAGCGCAGGGAGCGCTCCGTGTTGTGACTACACTTCCGGACCTTGAAAGCATAGCGAAACACATCGGCGGTGATCATGTCGAGACCTTTTCGATCGCAGCTGGATTTCAGAACCCGCACTTTGTAGACCCCAAGCCCTCGTTCATCAGGCAGTTGAGCAGGGCTGATCTCTTTGTTACTGTGGGTTTGGATTTGGAGTCGGGTTGGGTGCCGCCACTGCTCAATTCAGCGCGCAACCCGGGCATCCTGCAAGGTGCTCCCGGCTACGTCGACGCATCCGTTAACGTACCGCTTCTTCAGACCCCCACATCCGTTACTAGAGAGCAGGGTGACATCCACGTATATGGTAACCCGCACTACTGGCTCGATCCGGCACGTGGGAAGATCATTGCAAAGAACATACTCGACGGCCTCGTCCGGCTTCAGCCAGAGAATCGATCATACTTCGAAGGCAACCTCGAGCGGTTTAATGAGGAGATGGATATGCACATCGCCGAATGGCTTGCACAGATGGAGCCATACAAGGGAGCACGGATTGTTGCTTACCACAACTCTTGGCCCTATCTCGCTGAGCGATTTGGACTGGACGTGGTCGATTTTCTCGAGCCCAAACCTGGAATTCCCCCTACGCCGTCACAGCTGGCGAAGATTATCCGGCTCATGTCGGAAGAGGATATAGGGGTCATAATCATAGAACCCTATTTCAAGACAGACGCTGCCGATCTGGTCGCCCGCAAGACGAACGGTGAAGTCGTCGTCTTGGCTACATCCGTTGGCGCCGAGGAATCGATTCGTACCTACTTTGATCTTTTCGATTACAACGTCGATAAACTGGTCGAGTCTTTCGGCGACCCGAATTAACAATAGGAAGTGAAATCAAACCGAGCCCTGCGATATGGACGGCCTATTCTTTCATGACTTCGTCCGCAACGCGCTGCTTGCCAGCATCATCATGGGTTCTGTGCTCGCGTTCCTGGGCGTTCACGTAGTCGAGCGGGGAATCGTATTCGTTGATCTCGCACTCGGCCAGATATCGATGATGGGCGTTGCCTTCGCAGCGTACATCGAAGTTGACCCGACCAGCGTCTCCATCGTGTTCACGCTGGTCGGAGCATTCGTGCTGTCACTAGTCAAGGTGAGGGACGTGCGGCTGAAGCAGGAAGCTATCATCGGTATCGTCTATGCGCTGACCTCGGCCGTCACGGTCTTGTTGATCTCGAAGTCGGCTCACGGGGAATCGGACATTTCCGAAGTGCTGTTCGGCAGTTTCTTCACGGTCTCGGATACGGGACTCGTGTGGCTTGGAATTGTATTCTTTGCGATCGCACTCTTGCACATCGTGTTTCGGAACAAGTTCTTTCAGCTTACCGAGAAGTTTGCTTCCGAAGATGTATCGGACATAGGGTTCTTCAATGTCTGGAACTTCCTGTTCTACGTCTCGCTTGGTTTAGCGATAGTACTTGGTGTGCGCTTCGCCGGTGTGATTCCCGTATTTGCCTTTATTGTGGCACCACCGGTGGCCGCGATCCTCATGACGCGCAGGCAATCACTTGTGATATGGCTGTCCGTCGCCGTGAGTGTTCTCGGAAGCTTTCTGGGAATCTACTTTTCTGTTCAGTTTGATTTTCCAGCCGGTTCGTCGGTAGTGGCAATGCTGGGAGGTCTTTTTCTCCTTGCGTCCGTCGCCAGGCTCTTCTCGAGCCGACCGGCTGACAGCTTGCCATCCGAGAGCTTATGAGATATCCACGTAGTTCATCCGCCACCTTTTCCTCTTCAGGAGTTTCGCTGGAAGTCGCGCGAGTAACCATGAGTCCTCTCGCGTGGCTCATGCTGTTGCTATTGTCCGCATGCGGTTCGGCAAAAGAGGTGGTCGATATGCGCGACGCCCCGTCGGCTCGACCGCATGAGACGCTCAACGCCGCCGTCTGGATGCAGCTATCGGCCGAATACGAGGCATCGGCCATTCAGGCGTACAATACGGCACTCGATCACCTGTCCTCGGCGCTTGCAGATTCTTCGTGGAGTGCCATCCCGAACGCCACAGCGCACGAGCGGAAGCCCCCTGCAATCATCGTTGATGTGGATGAGACGGTTCTGGATAACTCGCCGTTCGAGGCAAGAATGATTCGCGGCGACACTGTTTACAACAGGCCGGCATGGAATGCGTGGGTTGAGGAGCGAAAGGCGGAAGCCGTACCCGGGGCGCTGCGCTTTCTCAATGCCGCAGCGGAGCTTGGCGTCACGGTGTTCTATGTCACCAATCGCAGCTCTGACCTCGATGCCGCGACGACAGACAACCTTAGGTCAGAGGGTTTTCCGCTGCCCGAAGGTCCCGACCAGGTTTTGACGCGAGGAGAGCGAGACGAGTGGACGGGAGATAAGGCAACGCGGCGGGATCATGTGGCGACGGATTACCGGGTACTTTTTCTGGCGGGCGACGATCTCAACGATTTCGTGTCGACGGAGGATCTGTCGACCGAAGAGAGGTCGGACCTGGTGGTCCGCTATGAGGACTTTTGGGGTGAACGCTGGATCATGCTTCCCAATCCGACCTATGGATCGTGGGAGAGAACGATCAATCGAGAGGCAGAGGCACGATATCGCAGCGACCGAATCCGCGCAAAAATTGGCGCATTGAGGGCTGAGGACTAAACCGCGAGGGCAATATCGCGTGAGCCGGAAGACAATGTAGGCTCTAGTGGCAGCGCGTCGGATACTCTGGCAACGCCCGGCTAACAGATGGTCTTCCCGCAGGACTAGGTGCCAAGACCTCGAGTTCTTCCGATAATCGAGGCGGCGATGAAGGCTCCCGCCTGCACGAGAATGATGGTAGCTCCGCTGGGAATGTCAGCGTAGTACGAAATTATCAAACCCGTAACAGCTGTAAGCACGCCAAGGGCGATGGCGATTACGGTTGTGGTCACGAATCGAGTGGTGATCAGGCGAGAAGATGCGGCTGGTAGTACCAGGAAGGCCGCAACCAGCAATATGCCGACAAGCTTGACCGACACCACAATCGAAACGGCAAGAAGAACGGATAGCAGGTAGTCGTCAAAGCGCACGGCCAGTCGATCCGATTTTGCTAGCTCTGAATCGAACGTCGCATAGGCCCATCGCGACCACCACCGCGACGTAAGTCCGCAGACGAGTAAGAGTGCCGCCGCCAGCAGTATATCCGTCCAGGTCACTACCAGAACCGAACCGAACAGGTAAGTGAATGCATCGACGGTGTTTCGGCCGAGTGACACGAAGACGACACCGAGCGCCATGGACACGGCAAAGAAGATCCCCACTGCCGTGTCCCCCGAAAGTATGGTTGTGTCACGGATCCAGTTGATGCCTGCAGCCACGGCCACGGTGAAGGGGACTGCAATCCATAGCGGTTCGGCCTGCAGCAGCAGTCCCAGTGCAACCCCTCCGAACGCCGCGTGGGCGAGGCCACTACCCAGAAAACTGAGTCGACGCTGAACAACGAATACGCCGAAATAGCTCGCCAGCGCTCCGACGAGTGCGCCGGCAATCAGAGCGCGCTGCATGAACGGCAGTTCCAGCAATTCGATCACGAATGCTCACCTCCATAGATGCCGTGCGCGTGTCCAACGTGTCCGAAGGCTTCGCGGAGGCCCTGCTCCGTTAACGCCGCTTCTGGCGGGCCGTACGCCAGCTGCCGGCTCTTGAGAAGCAAGATGTGTGTCGCATGATGAAACGCCGCTTCCCAATCGTGCGTGACCATCAAGATGGTCAACTCGTGCTCCTCGCGATACTCGTCCAACACTTCGTAGAAGTCCGCTTCGCCCGCCACGTCGACGCCTGTAGCAGGCTCGTCCAATAGGACTAGTCGCGGACTTCGGACCAGGCTTCGGGCGAGATAAACCCGCTGCAACTCCCCGCCGGACAACGTACCGATTCGGCGACGCGAAAGGTGATCCGCGCCAACGCGACGCAAGGCATCCTCAGCTTGTGTCGTTACAGACTTGTTCAGTCGCCCGGGCCAACGCCGCAGGATGCCGCTGGCACGAGGTCTATCGAAAGAGCCGGGAAGGTTCGGTCAAAGGTCTTTATCTGCGGGACGTAGCCGATCTGTTGCGGATTAAGCCGTCCCGACTTCTCACCAAATACCTCCACTTCACCGGCGGTGGGATGGATGACGCCGAGGATCGTCTTTATCAATGTCGATTTGCCAGATCCGTTCGGACCGAGTACGGCCACGAAGTCACCCACGTGGACCGTGAACGACAGACTCGAGATGGCAGCGTGACCCCCAAAACTGACGCTTAGGTCCGTTGTCTCAACTGCAACGTTACCCATCACGAATCCTCGAGCAGCTGTTGAAGGTTGTAGTGCATCAAGTCGTTGTACGATTGGCGACCGGCGGAGCCGCCGACGGGGTCAATCAGGATGACTCGAGTCTTCAGCATGTCGGCTACCATCTGGCTGGCAGCCTGGCTTTCATTCGCTTCTGTCACAACTCCTGCGATCGGTTGTCGAGAAGCCTCCAGCCTTTGCACCACATTTGCGATCTGGCGGGGACTGGAGTCGACGGCGCCACCGCGTCCAAGGGATGCGGCGATCTCGAGGTCATATCTTCGCGCGAAATAGCCGAAGAACGGCGTCGCGAGTACCAGAGCCGACGGGGGGGTCTGCTTCAACCGATCACTTATCGTGCTATCCAGGTGAATGAGCTCTTCCGCAAGCGAGTCCGCTGCCGCCGTGAATCGCGAACATTGCTCGGGCAGGATTGGGCATATCGCGGAGGGGAGTCTTTCAACGGCCGCCCGAAGCGCAAGAGGGTCCAGCCAGAAGTGTGGATCTACATCTTCAGCCGCCGAATCCGTGTAGTAGCGGAGCGAGTCCGGCACCAGACTGAGCAGTTCGAGCGACTCCACAATTGCGAGGCGCGCGGCCCAGCGGTCGAGGTTCCGAGATGCGTAGACGATGAGAACGGCGTCCAGCGCGGATCGAGCGTCGGAGGGAACCGGCTCGTAAGAATGAGGTGAACTCCCGGGGTCGAGAAGTCGCCTGACCTCCACGTGCGGTGAAACAATATCCTCCACCACGTACTGAACCACAGGGAGTGTCGTATAGATTATCGGTGCACCGGCTGCCCGGGGATCGGGCTTCTGACAACCGGCCAGCATTACAAGAGCGCCGATCAGGGGCAGCAGGGTGATAGGGGCGCGGTGCACGGAGCAGACGTTGAACGGGAGACGCGGGCGTGATGATGGCGATGCGCAAGTTATCGAAAGGCCGCCAGATTTTTAGGGCATTGTCCGTCAATTCGTTATGACTTACGCGGCCTAGTGCCGCAGGCTGGCAAGGCTCAGGCCGATGTATATTGCGACTGCACGAACCTGCCGGTCCCACGTTGAGCCAGAAACTTCCAACCTCGCAGCGAGCACCTTTCTTGCTGGTGATCGCGCTTGCCACGATGTACTCCTCGGCCTACGGCCAGGGTCTTGTCAGCGGGGTGGTGGTCGATGGTCCCTCGCGGACGCCGATTGAAGGCGTAACTGTTGTGCTCGCCGGGACGCTTTTCGGAACCGTTACCGGGTCGGACGGCACATTCACGCTAGGACCTGTCCCGGACGGTGAGTACAAACTTCGAGTGATTCGAGCGGGCTATGAACCCTTCGAGATTGCCGCCGTAGTGCCGGGCGGGCGGCTCGTTTTGCAACTGGGTAAAGAGCGATCCGACCTCTCGGTCGCCCCACTTGCTGTATATTCAGAAGCCTTTCGAAAAGGTGAGTTTTTCGCGCGTGGAGATCCGATCCTCGGTGCGATTTCTACATCCCCGACGCGCGTCCCCGGGGTCACGGTCCGACGGTATGGCTTGGCTTTTCTCGATCCAATGATCCGGGGCTTTGCGGAAGGTCGAAGCCGTTTCACCCACGGCGATTTCCTGTCATCGACGCATGAAATACCGGGTGTCGGTCGGATCGACTTGCACTCGCGCGATGGCGATGGTGGAGAGGTCTACTATGGGGGTGTGCCACTGTCCGGCCTTCCTATCCAATCCTCGCTCTGGTGGCCAACAATTGAAAGAGACGTTCCCGCCATCGGAAGAGCAGTCGTCGAAGCTGGCTACCAGACAAACCTCGACGCTTTCCACACCTCGGGAGATTATCTCGGCCGCATCGATGACACTCGATACCGCTTGATCGCGTCTCATTCGCAGAGTTCGGACTACAAGGGTGCGTCGGGTCAATCGGTCGATGCTTCGTTTAAGCGAAGCTCAGGACGGATAACGGTGAATCATGAGTTTGCGCGGGGAGGATCCGTTCGTTTTGCGGGCGAAGCATCAGAGGCCAGATCTGTCTCCATACCTGGGGCGGAAGGCGTCCTTGACTACGGGCGTCTGCTTGGTGCATCGGCTGCATTTCAGATTACGCCTGAGCGAAAGCTGTTGCGTCGGCTGTCTGGAAATCTCAGCTACTCTCATTCGAACGTGACCATCGATGACCTCGACGCCCGAGGCGTGTTGGGAGACGCCATGAAACGGTCCGTCGGTGCCGTACTTGCAGCCGACCTATTTCATCCCCGGCTCGAAACAGCGCAGGCGGGTGTTCGGGTTGGTCACGTGACACATGAGGGTCAGATTCAACCGCCCGGCAGCTCTTCCCAATCCTATTTCTGGCCCGATGTAGGCGTCCTTTCGGGTGAGGCGTTCGCTATGGCATCAATACGCACACTTTCCACGCGGGCAGCCGTAAGCGGTCGGGCGGGTTTTGCCCGTTTCAACCCGAACGCCGCGCTCGCCGGCGGGTCAAGTGCGTTGTCACAAAGCACCGACGTGGTTGGAAGCCTGGCGGCATCGGTCGCACATCGGCGAGATCAAAACCTCAGTCTGTCGTTCGGCCTTTCAGTAATTCGCCGAGCGCCGTCGGTTCTGCAACGATACCCCGCCAGGCATCTGCCGGTGGACGGTCCACGGACGGTTCTGGTTGCCGGAGACTCGGCTCTAGACCCCGAATGGGTGTACACCTTCGACTCCGCGTTCAGTGCACGAA
>JAHHLP010000485.1 GCA_018679295.1 Rhodothermia bacterium | reverse complement strand
CGTGAATACCGTCTCCAGCCAGGACGACAAGGTCGAGAATGTCGCCGCCATTCACGTATCCGATTTCGATCTGTGTCGGATCGGTCCCAAAGGGTAGGTGCTGCGGATCGGAGAACGTCCCATTGCCGTCGTTCCATAGAATCGTGACGTCATTGCCGCCGTTGCCAGCTTCGACGTTTGTAACGGCAAGGTCAATGTCACCGTCGTCGTCCAGATCACCGGAAGCCATCAGGAAGGACTCCATCCCCGAAGTGAACACAGTCGGGCCCCCAAACACTTCGGGAGGGGATCCCGCGGGTTCGTCTGCTCCGACGAAAGGGGCGACGGGATCTCGAGCCTCAACGTCGAAGTCGAACGTCACTTCTGGTCGCGGCATACCCGTCAAGGATGCATCTTCGAATGCGCACTCCTCGAGATGCAGGTCGCTACGAGTATCAACAAACTCCGGAGTCTTGATAATCGAATTAGGACCAATATCGGAGCCATTCGAAAGTACATTGTAGTCGCGCATAACCGATCCGGACGGAATGGCCAAAGCGGGTTTGTTCTCGTTCACCAATATGTTGTTGACGATCACGGCATGCGCGCCGTCCGCCTCCGGCGCGATAATCCTCGGCCCCACAGTGTTCTGCCAGGCGTACACGGTATTGTGAGCCACGAGCATCGAGTCGAAATCCTGTGCAAGAACCATGGCGTTACCACCGAAACCGCTCAAACTCGCGGTCGTGCCGACCGAGACCATGTTGTTTGCGACCAGCGTGTACCCTTTCGTCCTGCCGACATTGATCGCGCCTCCCGTCGTGCCCCAGTCCCCTCCTCCGCAAGCATAGTTGATGATCCGATTTCCAACCACGCGCGCGTTCCTCATCTGAGCGTCACGGTCTCCTCCGAGCACCCGAAGTATGTACGATCCGCACTGCCCCGTCATGTCGATCACGTTACCCTCAATGATTGGCGCGTCACCGTTCGCCAAGTCCAACCCGACGATCGTCGGGATGGCCGGGTTGGCACCGCGGCGCCGATATCCGGTCTTATGAACCAGGTTGTCCACGAAGCGAAAGCCGCTTCCATCAACGCAATCGATATCAGCCGCGCGGGCCGCATCAGTTATCACGTTCCGTTCAACCGTAAAGTCTATCCCGCATTCCTGGATGCTGATCGCTACACCGGCACGTCTGCCACCCCCATTGATTTTCAGGCCGATGATGCGCACCTCACGCATAGGGTCGACGACGCGACCCTTAAGTACGATTGCCGGATCGAGCGCGCTGACGTTGGCCGCGGTGTCCTCGACTGCCACCGCAAATCCTTCGAGCGTGATGTGGGAGACGGTCGACTGTAGCGAGGCCGGTGATATCGATATCACGGGACTCCCCACGCGCCTTGTAAGAATTACATTTGACGTGTCGCCTCCGGCCGCCACGTCTGCGCGGAACGAAACGCGGTTCACGGCATCCAGCCCATTGATAGTCTCACCGATGGATAGCGCCGGCACGTCCCCATTCGCGCCGGCCTCATAGACACCGGGTCGAATGAGAACTTCGACCGGTCCCGAAATTCCCAGGGAGACGAGCGAGTCCGCTGCGGCTTGGGGCGTTTCGAAGTCGGGTGAGTCACCCCCGACGGTGTAGGTGCCAGAGAGTTGGGCGGTGGCTGTCCCGGAGGTTAGAATCGCAGCAAGGACGAGACGAGCGACCGAAGGCATATGCCGTTTCATGACGGACCCCACAGTATGAGAAGGCGACAGTATCATCCAGAAGATGGTTTCTTCTGCTTGGACCCGCATCACGTGATCGCGCCAATTTTTCCCGCCTTTCCCGCCGGGGAGGCAGGGAGGTCGTCGGAAGCGGTGCCCGACCTATCTCACCACGATCATTCGCCTTGTCTCGACAAAACCGCCAGCCGCAATACGATAGAAGTAGACACCGCTAGACAACCCTGACGCATCGAAGCGAATAAAGTGCTTTCCCGCGGGACGAATGTCGTCCAAGGCTGTTGCTACTCTCCGTCCCAGCAGATCGAAGACTGTCAACTCTACGTGAGCATTCCGACCCAACTCGAAGGGGATGGTCGTTGAGGCAATGAAGGGGTTTGGGTAGTTCGCACTTAGGCTTGCCTCCTTGTCCGGCTGGCCAGAAGCGTCTATCGCCACACCCGACGGCTTCCACTCGAGATTGTGCAGAACTTCCACGCGTCCATCTACCGCTCCTTCGAACGTCAGCACGGCTACGTCCGTGCTCGAGTTGTCGTCGATCGGCCCCCTTGCGATTCCGAGAGGGAATCCCGCAAGCGCACCATTCCCACACAGGATGGTACGTTCGAATGATCCGTCGCCACGATTGAGCAGCAGATCGACCGACGATTGCGAGCTTGCCACCACCAGATCGAGATCACCGTCGCGCTCGTAATCGAGACCCGCTACGACTTCAGGGACACCCGAGCTGTGAACGTCGAACGCTCGCCTCTCTCCGAAAGTACCGTCACCGTTGTTGTGCAAAAAAACCAAACTGTCTCCACCTGTGGCAGGTCCGAGAATCGCATCAATGTCGAGATCGCCGTCAAAGTCACCGATTGCAAAGCGGGATCGAGCGGGATCGGAGGTTACTGAGAACAGGTACTCGACAGCCTCGTCGAATCCTCGGGAGACGCCCGGAGCCTCGATGCCGAGATTCTTAAGCACAATGAATCTGCCTGCTCCTGTCGCCTCGGCAGCCAGCACATCGACGAAGCCGTCTCCGTTCACGTCAACGACTTCTATATCCCTAACGGTTTCAGTCGAGACAACCTGGAAGTCATTCAGACTAGAAAAGCTGCCGTCACCCTGATTGATGTAGACGACGATGCTGCTCGAACTGCCGGGGGTCGACGACACGACGAATATGTCGGTGTCCCCATCGTTGTCATAGTCGGCAAGCTCCAAATCACTTGTACCGAGGCTGCCGACCTGCACGGCGTTTGTGAAAGACGTCCCTGCCACGCCGAAACGTACCCACACTCCGTCGTCACCCCGCACAGCGAGATCCGGGGTACCACGATTGTTGATCTCGCCGATTCGAATGTTGTTGGGGTCGACGCCAAACTCGACGTGAGATGGAGCACCGAAAATCCCGTTGCCGTTGTTGTACAGCACGGTAACGTCGTTGTCACCGCTACCGCCGCCGGCGGAGCCAGGGTTGGTAACGACGATGTCAATATCACCGTCACCGTCAAGATCGCCGCTGTCAAATTGAAACGAACCCGTACCCGCTACATAGACTTCCGGGCCATCAAACAGCGATGGTGGCGCTCCGGACGGCTCGTCCGCGCCGATGAATGGTGCCTGCGAATCTCGACCTTGGGAGTCGATGTCAAGCGGAACTTCAAGGAGCGGCGTTCCACGGAGCGTCTCGTCTTCGAACGCGCATTCTCCCAGGTGCAAGTCAGAGGGCTCGTCAGCAAATTCTGGGCGCTGAAAAAGTGAATGCTCGCCAAAGCCGGCAGCTTGCCAAGCCGGCAGGTCCAGGTAGGATCCGCCGACATTATCGATCGCGAGAGGAACATTCGAGATGAAGCTGTGGATGTTATAGTCAATCTCGGCATTCGACGAATTCGTGAAGGTGTAATTCATGTGCTGATACGAGGAATTCGCGCAGTTGCCCTCGCTAACCAGAATGTTGTCGACGACCCGAATGAAGGAGGGAAAACGGTTGTCCCGATCGACCTGGAGAGCATAGCAACTGCTGCCGCCCACACGGACTGTGTTGTGAGCGAACGTAAGGCTGTCGCTATTCTGATTCATAGTCAGGTACGCGCCCTTTGTCAGATAGGCATCGCCGCTCAAGATGTTGTTTGCGATCAACCCTCCCGGAGCTTCGGAGACCTGTAATAGATTGCCGACTCCGGCAGATCCAAGGTTCAAGTCGAGGCCGATTACTTGATTTCGCTCCACGCGAAGTCGTTCCTTTGGGCCGGCTCCCACAAGGCCGATTCCGTTGATCCCGCTTGCCCCTCGGAAGTCGAGCACATTGTTAGAGACGACGACATCTTCACCCCCGCTGTCAAGACGGATGTGAAGCCCGTATTCCGAGTCTCGGCGCTCCGCAAGGGTCGACATGCCGGTCATGTGGTTGCCGGTGATCCTCAGGCGATCCGCACGGGGTCCGCCGTGATTCGACTGGTATATGGCCTCGATGCAGTCCGTAATCTGATTGTTCGTGGCGAAGACATCATTCTCGATATTGATCATCATGATGCAGCGCCAGGCTCGACGCCCACCCAGCCCGTCAATTATCATGTTGTCCACGCCTGAGTCAGAGGCCGCCTCCAAGTAGACGAGACTGGGAACGGCTGCCACCGTCGCGGCCGTGTCGGCCAGCTCGATCGTGAAGCCTTCGACCGTGGTGTGGTTCGACTTGATTTGAACGATATAACCGTCCTCACCGGCGCCGGAAGAGCGCCGCAGAAGGACATTCGTGTTCGTCGCACCCGACGCTCGATCCGGCGCGAATCGAACCCGAGTCAACGGTGACGTACCGGCTATGTCCGAGTCTAAGTCGAGAACGCGCACGCTCCCTCCCGCTTCGACATACTCGCCCGGCCGCACCAATATGTTGACAGGCCCGCTGACACCCACTGCCAGCAGCTGATCGGCAGCGGCCTGGAGCGTGAAGAAGTCCGGCGAGTCGCCCCCGACGGTGTAGTCGCCCGAGAGCTGGGCGGCGCCGGTGCCGGCCGTGACAAGCAGCAGTAATGTCGATATCGAGATGAATCTCATGGCCCCGCGCGTCTAATGCATGCCTGGAAATAGTTCTTTCTGGTCGAAACCGCGATCGACCGAGCCAAGGATATGCAGCGATTCGGCCTTGGGGCATCACGCGATCACGCCATTCTCGGATGGCTTGGGGGTCAGCCCATCCTGGGTGCGGAAACAGGGCGGTCATCCCGGCCACCCGCTTCCGGGTGCGTGACCTCGGAGGATGCCTGTGGGCACCCGCTTTCACGGGTGTGACGTGTGAGGGCGGGTGTGACGTCGGAGGTGGCCTGTGGGCACCCGCCTTCGCGGGTGTGACGTCCGGGGGCGGGTGTGACGTCCGGGGGCGGGTGTGACG
>JAHHLP010000079.1 GCA_018679295.1 Rhodothermia bacterium | reverse complement strand
GCTTTAATCTGGGCGACAGTTGTCTCGAGCTCCTCGACGAGCGTCTCGAACACAGCTATGGTATCGAGCACGGGCTGCGGCGTTGTCATGTCGACTCCCGCTTTCTTGAGCAGTTCGATTGGATAGTCACTCCCGCCCGCTTTAAGCAACTCGATGAAACGCTGCGCCGCCGGCTCCCCCTCGTCGAGTATCTGGCGTGCCAGGGCAGTCGCGGCCGCATAGGAGGTTGCATACTGGTACACATAGTAGTTGCTCGACCGCAGGAAATGGGGTATGCGGCTCCATTCGGTCGCATTCAGCGGGTGAGCGTGGACGGCGTCACCATAGAACGACTCGAAGACGTCGGCATACAGCTTGTTCGCTGCGTCTCGCGTGAGGGGCTGCCCCGCCTCTACCATCTCGTGCGCCTGCATCTCGAAATCTGCAAAAGATGCCTGACGGAAGAAAGCACCTCGGAAGCGATCCAGATACTCCTGGAGCAGAGGTAGCTTTTCGGTGGGTGTCTCTGCTTCATCCAACAGACGTTGCATCAGCAGCGCTTCGTTGGTCATCGACGCAACTTCCGCAATGAAAAGCGAATAGCCACTGTAGGTGAACGGCTGCGTCGTATTTGTGAACCACTTGTGCAGGGAGTGGCCATACTCGTGCGCTAAGGTGAGGGCATTCTGTAGCGTGCCCTCAAAGTTCATCGAGAAGTACGGCTTGGAGGAGTACGTCCCCCACGAATATGCCCCACCGCGCTTCCCTCGATTCTCCATTACATCTGCCCACTTCTCTTCAAATCCCCGATAATACAGGTCGACATATTCATCGCCGAGAGGGCTCAACCCGTTGGCAACCAGATCCCTGGCAGCCTCGAAAGACATTTTATCATCCGCCGACTCGGCGAAGGGCGCGTATAGGTCCCAGACTTGAAGCGTGTCCACGCCGAGCAGTTGCCTGCGGAGCTTCAGGTAATACTGCAGTGGAGCAGCATTGCTGCGGACGGTCTCCACGAGGTTGGTGTACACGTCTACGGGTATCGCGTCTGGAAAAAGACTTGCTGCCAGAGCTGACTCATAGCCGCGCTCCATTGCCATAAAGGTCTTCGCCTTCAGATGCCCCTCGTAGTTTGCTGCGAGAGTGTTACCAAGTTCATCGTACCTGGAAAAGAGGCCTGTCCACGCGTCACGACGAACGCGGCGATCGTCCGAGGTCAGGAAGGCACCGTATCGCGCCTTCGTCAACTCGACTTCTTCACCGTTCTCGTTCATCACTCTGCCAAAGGACATGTCGGCGTTGTCGAGGGCAGAAAAGACCGTCTCAAACTTGCTTAGGGGGTCTGAAGCTCTTGCAAGGAGGGCCTCTGTCTCTGCGTCCAGTGTATACGGCTTCAGCCGCAGCATTTCGTCTAGATACTGTCTGTATTGATCGAGGCCGTCGGTCTCATCGACCATTGACCATAAACGGTCTTCGGGAATACCCAATAGCTCCGGACGGAAGAAGGAGAGGGCTTCAGACGCCCGGGAAGAGAGTCCTCTTGCACGAGAGAACATGCCGCCGTGCTCACTGATCCGCTGGTCCTCGTATGACTTGAGCCCCGCGAACACGTAGACGTTTCCCAATATTTGCCACACGGTCTCGGTATAGCGTATAGCTTCGAGCAGCGCCGGCCCGCTCCCTGACAGTGTCCCTCGGAACGAGTCAGCCTCCCCCAGCAGTCGTTCGACTCGCTTGAAGTCCTCTTCCCACGCCGCGACCGAGGGATACATGTCCGTCAGGTCCCATTTGTATTTTTCGTCGACCTCGTCGCGTTCGGGCACCGCGTTCTGCGCGTTCGCAAACGGCGTTAGAGCTGCCACTAGTAGTAGTGATAGACCCAAAAGAGTTCGACAACAGGTTTGGTGCTCTTGATGTGACACGAATGACCTCATGTGATTGTATGCTGGTGGGTTACCTGACCACCGCTATCATTGACCGACAACGACAAACCGTTACCCTTGGGGCCATTGACTAGTTCTTCGCGGCATGCTCTTTTGCAAGCGCGACGAAGCGGCCGGCGTCCATGTTCTCTTCCGAGATAACCGCTAAACTTTTCCAAGTCGAAGAGTTAAAAGGCGCAGCCTGGCCGCCCGCAAATACGGTGGCGCCTCTGAGTATGGAAGCCGATCGTATGCCCTCGGCCAGCGCTGTCGCAGCAGCGATATTATATGGCATCGTGACGCTAATCCCGATGATGTCCGGCTGCTGCTCTTTGAGATACTCCAGAGTGTCTCCTGTGGGTGCGTTTGTACCGAGGTAGTGGACCCGCCAGCCGTCGGCCTCGGCGACATCACCGACCACCTGAAGTCCAAGTTCATGCAACTCGCCCGGGACGCCGGTGAGTGCGAGACGGCCGCGTGTGCCGCCCGGACCTGACCTGAAGTGGCTCTTGCAGTGAGCCATTACGGACTGCACGAGAGCGGTGGCCACGTGCTCCTCTGAGACCGAGATGGACCCGTCCTGCCACATCAACCCAATTCTTTCCATCACCGGCTGAATGACGCCAACATAGGTGTCGAGCACCTTTAGCCCTGAGCGTATTCCGTCGTCCACAACGGCGAGGGCCCGATCCCGGTCCGCCCGCAGTACAGCCGTTAGGAGCAGGTCGGAAGTGAGCGTAATCACCGTATCAGCGGTGTGCTCGGGCTGCTCGGAGACCTTCTCGTGGAGTCCAAGAAGTGCACGATCCAGAATAAGTCCAACATTATGGCCAACAGTACCTTTTAAGGATTGCCTCAACAGTCGCCTCAACTGCAAGAGCTCATCTTCGATCACGTTGGGAGGCAAGCCTCGCGACTGGTTAATCGCTGAAAGCCAAAGGGCATGCTGGACGAACGGCGCATCTCCTCCCGTCTCGGTAGCAATCGCCAGAGCTTCCAGGAGGCGGGCGATGTCCGACTCGAGCGTGAGGCGGTCTATTTCGCCGAGTTCCGGATGATCGGTGACAAGCTGGTCGCTCGTCATTTCGGCGACGAGTTTGGCGCTTACGCCTAACGATTCGAGTACGTCGATGCGCCGAGGGATGGCGTCCCTGACTAACATACCAATGTGATTTTCTGCTGAATCAATCTCTTCACATTATGGAGCGGTCAACCTCATACCTACTGATTTCCTCCGACGGACAACATGTCCCGATAGCGCTCCATCAGTAGGGTCTGTCGTGATCGAATTGAGGCCTCTTGTCCTGCGATCATGACCATTTCCGGGTAGGATGAGAGCTCAAACGGTTCGCCGCTCCACACCACAAGGTCGGCTTTCTTGCCTTGCTCGATTGACCCGAGAATACTATCCAGCGAGAAGGCCTCTGCAGGATTGATTGTTACCGCGCGAAGGGCGTCGTCCCACGACATTCCATAGGCGACCGCGTTTCCGGCCTGTTGCTTCAACAGGCGCGGGTTGTACTCTTCACTGACCGTGAAGGATACGGACACTCCCGCACTCGACAATATGGCTGCGTTATCGAGTCGGGTCTGCAGGCCGTCGTAAGTCGGTATGTTCTCGAGTGGATCCAGGATTACCGCAACACCTGCTTGTGCAAGTTTGGGCGCCACCGTCCATGCCTCCTTACCTCCACGAAGCAGAAGGCGGAATTCGAACTCCTCGGAAAGGCGGAGAGCCGCTTCAATGTCGCTTCGGCGGTTTGCCGTTAGAAGGAGCGGCAACTCGCCGTCGAACAAAGGGAGAAGCGCTTCGAGATCCGCCTTGGAGGCAGACAGTTCGCGCAGCCGGTTTGCGTCGTACTCACTCTCGTTGTCGCGGTATTGCTGCGCGTCCCGAAATAGCGTTCGAAGCCGCGAAAAGACACCGGCCAGGGAGCCACCCGCATACGATCGTGCAGATCGGTTGGCCCGACCGACTATGGCCGCGGGAGCCAGAACAAGCATGTCGTCCACAGATTCGCCCGACAAACTCAGCGCAATCGCCTGGCCCGAGATGAGTCCGCCGGTAGGCACCGAGATGACAGTCGTGACACCACCGGCTCTCGTAACCGGAATCAGTTGTGATGCCGGATTGACGGCGTCGACCAAAGACAGGCCGGCTGCGACATGATTGTCGTTGACCCGCGACTCTATCGTCGAGGAGCCGATCTCGATCAAACCGACCTGAGCATTTGCATGAATAAAGCCGGGCGTCACGACCTTGCCCGAAACGTCGAGTACGAACGCCCCCTCGGGCACCTCGAGGTCGCGTCCGACAGCAAGTATGGTGTCTCCCGCAATAAGAACAGTTCCATTTTCTATGGGCGGACCGCTCACGGGATAGACACTACCACCAACCAGCGCTGTAGTTTGCGCTCCCGCGTTGGTGGCAGCGCAAAGCGTTACGGTGGCCACAACTGAGGCCCCGAAGCGCAACCAAGCACGTCCTCTCTGAAGCGCCGCTCTCATTCGACACCTCTCGTAATCTCGAAATCCGTGCGCCACGCCGGATTGCGCGCCGCTCGATCATACGCGAGCCATCCATCATTATATACCGACTCAACTGTGGAGTAGACGGAGAATGGATCGCCGCTCCAGACCACAACGTCTGCCATCTTACCCGGCTCGAGAGTACCGGTTACGTTGTCGATCTTAAGCGCCCACGCCGGGTTTGCCGTGATCCACCGAATCGCCTGATCTCGTGAGAGAGGTATACCGGCGGCAAGCCCTGCATAGTACGCTTTCGCCGCCTCCTGATTGAGGCGTTGGATTCCGACGCCGCTGTCCGAATGAATGATCGCACGGGCGCCTGTCGCTGTCAGGATCGCCGCATTCTCCGGAATGCCGTCCATCGACTCCTCCTTGAATCCCCACCAGTCGGCCCATATGGATGATGCGGTGCCGGCTTCGGCGAGGCGATCGGCAATCTTATAGGCCTCGACGGCGTGGTGGAAGGATCGGATCTCAAAGCCGAACTCCCTCGCGAGGTCCAGCATCTGCATCATCTCGTCCGCCCGGTAGCAGTGGTTGTGGACGGCGATGTTTCCCTTCATTACCTGCACCAGCGTCTCCTTAGCCAGATCTCTTTCTGGCGGCGATGCCGTCTTGTCGCGGCGCCATTTTTCCCAGAGCGTCCGGTAGTTCTCGGCTTCCGCGAACGCATCACGGTATCCGGCCATGTTACCCATTCGGGTTGCTGGTCCGCCCTTGGACTTGTAAACGCGCTTCGGATTTTCTCCGCAGGCCATCTTCAGGCCGTACGGAGCGCCGGGGAATTTCATCTCCTGTACCGACCGTGCCGGCACCAGCTTGAGTGTGACGCTTCGGCCTCCGATGAGGTTAGCCGAGCCGGGCAGGATCTGCGCTGTTGTGATGCCTCCGGCGACTGCCAGCGGAAATTGGGGGTCCTGTGGCCAAACAGAATGCTCGGCCCATACGTGTGCCGTGTTAGGCTTCACCGCCTCGTTGCCGTCGGACTCGGCAGCTGTTCCGGGTGCGGAATAGACACCCATGTGGCTGTGAGTGTCGATCAGTCCCGGTGTCACAAACTTGTCCGTTCCGTCGACGACCGCGGCGTCCTCTGGCACGTCGACGTTTGTACCCACCGATTCGATTCGGCCGTTTCGGAGTACTATGGAGGCGCCGGTCCACTCGTCACCGGCTGCAGTCATTATTGTGGCGTTCACGATGGCTACAGGACCGTAGCTGCGCGGCTCGTATGTTGACGGATACTGTATTCGATCCTGGCTCGTGGGGAGGAACCAGTCAGCAGAGGATCGGGATACGGCGCGCTCCGAGGATGTGCATCCCGGCCATATTATTAACATCGACGCGACCAAGACAGCCCAGCGTCCGGATCGCCTGAGGGTAGTTACAGTCAAGGAATTGAATTGTAAGAAGGCGATTTCACGTCAAGTTGCGAAGGCACGGCCTTCAATGCAAGTCCCCGCATCGCGATGTTGGAGATCGCTTAGTGAAGCGTCGCGGGATCGAAGGACTATGGAAGCGCATTGGAAGGCGATCAGACAGTCCATTGCGAACAATACCCAGTAAAGACAGGCCCGATCGGCTTCGGTGATTCAGGTTCAAAACATATCTCTAGCATTCGGTGGTCAGAAGGTACTTGATGAGCTCACATGGACGGTCAAGCCAAATCGGCGCATAGGGCTTATCGGTCCTAATGGCGCTGGAAAGTCGACGCTGCTAAGAGTTCTGGCAGATCTGCAAGGCGTGGATTCCGGCACGGTGACCATGGCTGGATCGGACACCGTCGGGTATCTCGCGCAGGACGCTCAGGAGCGAGGTTCGGAGCGGACTGTCGTCGAGGAAGCCCTTTCGGCGTTTGAACACGTCCTTGCCCTGCAAGCTTTGGAGAAGGCACTCACCGCGGAAATTGCGTCAGCGGACGACCACGAAACCGATTCCTATCGCCGCCTCCTTAACGAACTCGATCGAGTGCACGTGGATCTGAATGCCGCCGAATCACACCTCGTGCGCCCGAAGACCGAATCGGTGCTTCTCGGCCTCGGCTTCGAGCCCGACGAACTCGATAGGCCAATGAGTACTTTCTCGGGCGGCTGGAGGATGAGGGTTGCGCTCGCGAAGATACTCCTTCGCGAACCGGAGTATTTGCTGCTAGACGAACCGACAAATCACCTCGATATCGTCAGCATCGACTGGCTGGAAAGCTACCTGAGGAGCTATAGGGGCACCGTCGTTATCGTCTCACATGATCGCTACTTCCTGGACCGGATGGTCGATACGATCGCGGAACTATCCCGTGGTCAGATCACGGAGTACGCCGGTAACTACTCCTACTATCTGGAAGAGCGCGTTCACCGACGTGAACTGCAGCGCGCTGCATACGAGAACCAACAGAAACAGATCGCAGACACAGAGCGGTTCATCGAGCGCTTTCGGTACAAGAACACGAAGGCGCGGCAAGTCCAGAGTCGGGTCAAGATGCTCGAGAAGCTTGAGCGCATTCCGCCCCCGGAGTCGGAAGAAGCGGAGATCCGGATTCGATTCCCCGAGCCGCGGCGATCTGGTAAGGTTGTCATCGACATATCACGTTTCAGCAAGACGTACGAAACGGAGGAGGGAAGCGTGGAAGTGTTTCGGGACGCCGGACCGCTTACGATTCAGCGAGGGGACAAAATAGCATTGATCGGGAAGAACGGAGCCGGTAAGTCCACGCTCGCCCGAATACTAAATGGCACTGAGGAGTTCTCCGGTACGCGCACCGAGGGCTACAACGTCGGTACGACATTCTTCGCGCAGCACCAGGCGGACACACTTCAACCCGACCTTTCCGTTCTGGAATCACTTAAGGAGGTGGCACAGGGCCAGAACGAGACCGAGCTGCGGACAATTCTTGGGGCATTCCTGTTCACCGGCGACGACGTGTATAAGGAGACACGCGTGTTGTCCGGTGGGGAGAAGAGCAGGGTGGCTTTTGCGCGAACGCTCCTTCACCCGGCCAACTTCCTGATTCTGGACGAGCCGACTAACCACCTCGACATCAAGTCGATCAACGTCCTCATTGAGGCGCTCGCTCAGTACGGCGGTTCCTTCGTCGTAGTTAGCCACGATCGGCACTTCCTCGACCAGGTTGCCAATAAGGTGTGGTACGTTGGTGAGGGTGAAGTCCGAACGTACGACGGGACGTACTCGGAATATCAGTGGTTTCTCGAGCATGGCACAAGGCCTGATCGAATGCGCGAGTCGCCGGTGGCGGCAGGCTCCGATCAGACGGGCCCGGTGGTGAAGGAGTCGAGGTCAGCGTCTGGTGGGCCTAAATCCAAGGAGCAGAAGCGGCGCGAGGCGGAGGAGCGCAACCGCCGATACCAGGAGCTTCGAGAGGGTAAGTTGGAGGAGTATGATGCGCTTACGCCGCGACAGGTCCGCGCGCTGTACGACAAGGCCGAGGAGGACATACTCAAGTTGGAGGAGCAGAAATCCGAGCTGGAAACACAGTTGGCAGATCCGGGCATCTACGAAGACGGTGAGCAGGTCAGAGTTATCACCGCCCAGTACACCATCGTAAAGGATCGCCTCGAAGAAGTCTACCGGGAATGGGAGCTGTTGGCCGAGCAAGTTGGTGCTTGACGCGGACGGTCTAGTCTGCGGTGCTCCGCAGGCTCAGGATGTACGCGACCATCGCTTCGATCTCGTCGGCACTGTGCTGCGGATGGGGAACCATTGGCTGCGATCCCCAGACACCCGATCCGCCCGTGCGGACTTTGGCGGCCAGCATGCTCAGAACATCGTCCTGATCTCGATAGCGGTCGGAGATCGCCACGAAAGAAGGTCCGATCGAGGGCTCATCTACCCTGTGGCACGCCATGCAGTCGGAGGCCCGAACCATGTCTTCACCGGCCGATGTCGACGAGGTTAGGTGCCCACGTTCCTTTTCCGCATGCGGTTTTGATAGTCCGAGTTGCCCCGAAGCCTCCGCTGCCGCGAGCCGCGATTCGGATTCCTCCACGTAGGCGTCCTCGGCAGCACGGTACTCGATTCGGGTCAGCCGGGCGTCTGGATTCTGCGCCTCCCATTCGGTTCCATATTCGAGCAGGTAAAGGACACCGTTCCTATCGATGACCATGTCCATCGGCCTCGAGAACTCGGTATCCGGCATGTACGACTGCATGACGGGGGGCCAGCCTGGAGAATCGATGTCGACGACGGCTATCCATCCTCTCATCCATTCATAGATAAAGAGTTTGCCGTCGTAGTACTTCGGAAGACCGGGTGGGCTCGTGCCGGCCTTGTGTCGGTAGACGGGTCCCGCCATAGCCGTTCTGCCGCCACTGCCGAGGAGCGGGAAATGATCAGACTTGTCGTATGAGTACCAGATCCATGCCGGGCGACACGGAGGTAGGCGTCGCGCACCGCTGTTGTTTGGGGAGTCGTTCTCGGGATCGACACAGTCGAACCGCCGCTCGGATGCACCGATCGTGAAATCGTAGTCGGCGTACACCTGATTGTCGGCGATAGCGTACGGCCAGCCGTAGTTACCTGCGGCCGATGCCCGATTCACCTCGTCATATCCTCTTGGTCCCACGGTAGAGTCACGGCCAGCGTCAGGGCCCACATCGCCCCAGACCAGGTCACCCGAATGATCGTCGACAGACATCCTAAAAGGATTACGGCTGCCCATGATGTAGATCTCGGGTCGTCCGCGGGAGCCGTCGGCTGGAAACAGATTACCATCCGGTATCGAGTAGGACCCGTCGGGCGTCGGACGGATGCGAAGTATCTTACCGCGGAAGTCGGCGGTGTTCGCAGCCGTTCGCTGTGCGTCAAAGATTGCTCTTTCCGGCCGCTCGTCGACAGGCGCAAAGCCATTGGATTCAAACGGATTCGTATTGTCACCTGTCGACAGGTAGAGGTTGCCGGATGCATCGAATTCAAGAGATCCTCCGCTATGGCAGCAGCCCGGTTTTGGGTCGGCCCGCTGGGTTGGGATCTCGAGCATGACGATCTCCGTGGAGGTCGTGATATGGCTTCCTGCAAGCTCGAAGCGAGAGAGTCGCTGTCTAGGCGGATCATCAGCAGGTGAGTAGTAGAGGTATACCCATCGGTTGCGGGCGTGATTGGGATCGACGGCGATACCGAGGAGGCCATCCTCGCCGAGTGTCGTGACCGTCAGCTTCGCTGCGGTCTCAATCGCACCCTGTTTTGGATCATGGATCCGCACGCGCCCGTGCCGCTCGATATATATGACCCGACCATCAGGCAGCAGATCGAGCTCCATCGGCTCATTAAGATTGTCTTCCAGAATTACCTTTCTGAACTGAGTAGGGAGCGGTCGAACACCGTCGTCGCGGTAGTTCAGCGGGTCATCATCACCCATGGCGTACCGAATGCCGCCTAGCAAGTGACGTCGATAAAGCGGTTCGGCGAAGGATTCGATCGTATGCCCAAGCCCTGTGTAAAATGACCTTCCTCCGTCGTACTCGTGAAACCACGCTATCGGGTGTGCGTCGGAAGTCGGCTTCTCATTGGGACGTTTGTAGGATTTCTCGTCGACTGTCAGGAGGACGTTGACGTTTGGATTCACATAGCGGTAATCGTACCACTCGTCCCG
>JAHHLP010000259.1 GCA_018679295.1 Rhodothermia bacterium | reverse complement strand
CAAGACGACGGCGGGCGAGACGGATCATCTACTCGACGAAGTCGACGATCCATTCTATGCGGCAGACTTCAGGCATTGGCAGGTTGTGCAGCCGGATCGAAAGCGGCTTGAGGAGTTGGGTGCAAACGTGCTGGCGGTCGAGAAGTATCGTCCGCACGTCGAACTGGAGCGCGCTGTGATGGGCATCCGGCTGTCACCGGAAGTTGTGGGTGTGCAATTCCACCCCGAGGCGGACCCCGAAGGAATGCTGAAGCATTTTTCGCAGTCAAAGCGTCGGCAGCACATTATCGAGCACCACGGCGAAGAGAAATACGATCGCATTATCCACCGCCTGGAGGACCCGAACTATCTCGACCGGACCCATCGGGCCGTCCTTCCGTCATTCCTTGAATCGGCGGTAGAGGCTCGCGTCGCTGAGTCGACACAGCCGGCGGCCTCCTGATTCCCTGTAAGGTCCTCAGTACGTGTGAGGATTTGATACTCCGGTTCAAACGCGTGCCAGGACACCTCTACGAGCTACGGCGCCCAGGTACCGTCCATTTCCCTTGCCGGATTAGGGATCGATGTTCGATTTTACGTTAGCCATGTCGCCACACAAAGAACGACGTTACACCTGAGGAAAGAGCGGCGCTGGCATTCATCCGGCTATCAATCTGCGCTCAGCCGACTCCAGCGACGGAGCGCATCTCGCGAATTCGAAGTTGAGAACCCGTATGCGGACCTCGAAGACGATCCTTGTTGAGATCTTTGTCGTCTCTCTGCTACTGGTCTCCGGCTGCAAGCTCGTCGGCCCCGAAAACGAGGAGATGCCGCCATCAACAGCCGACGGCCTCATCCGCGTTGACGCGGATATCGATCCGGAGACGATCCGGAAGAACAGATTCGAGTTTGTCGATGCGAGTTTGGTGAGACGAACCCTTTCGCTTACAGTATCTGTCAGCGGTGGCTGCGAAGACCATGACTACCAACTTGTCACGCAGGGAGCACTCCTGCTTAGCATTCCGCCTGGTGCGAACCTCTATCTCATACACGAGGACAACGACGACCCCTGCGATGCCATCATTCAGGATACAGTCTCGTTCGACATCACGCCGTTGGTCGAGAGCAGCGGTTTCGAGCAGATTATTCTGATCCTCTGGCCGTACGATCTGGACCAGCCGTTCGAGCCATCCCTCCTCTACGATTCCGAAGCCGGGTCGTAGGGGTGCCACGTCGTAGACAAGGCTCTGCCTCAGTCCCACAGATGATCGCGCTTGGACCGAACCTAGCAGCGCATCATGACGATCACCGCAGCTGCCACCATCAGCAGCATCGTGATCATACCGGGATTTATTGGGTTACGCATGGTACCTCCCGTGGCGAACGTAGAATCGAGGCTTACCGAAAAATCGACTGTAGGAACTGTGCAAGATACTCTCGCCACACAAACCAGGTATGAGCCCCGTCCGTAAGCCTGTACGTGTTCACAATTCCGTGTTCGTCTAGCCACGAGCGGAAGATCTCGTTACGATCGATGAGATAGTCGTCCCGGCCGCAGGCAATCCAGAGCAGCTCAATGTCTTCGTTCGTCTGCTCGATATCCTTGGTTAGGGAACCCAATGTCTCATCCAGATTCTCCACCGGAGCTGCGGCGCTGAAGGCGCCGATCCAAGCGAATGAGTCCAGGTTGCCTAAACCAATGCGGATGCTTTGTCCACCGCCCATTGATAGGCCGGCAACGGCGCGATTGACACCGTCGGAGGACACGTTATAACGCTTTTCAATGAACGGAAGTAGGTCCTCCATTACGTCTCGCACCATCCCGTCCTCGTTTCTGCGGCGGTAGTCGTCCGTAAAACGGCTTTCCAAGGGTTCGGGGTGGCCATATGGCATGACAATGACCATCGGAACGATCTGTCCGCGGTCCAACAGGTTGTCGGCTATGAGATTTGCACGGCCTACGCCCGGCCATGCGCCTTCGTCGTCACCGAAGCCATGCAGCAGAAAAAGCGTGGGGTACGCTTCTTCTCGATCCCGGTCGTAGCCGGGAGGCGTGTAGACGTAAACACCGCGTTCGTGTCCCGCGGACTGAGAGTAATAGAGGTGGTGAGTCACTGACCCGTGAGGCACGGCCTGTTGCTCGTGGATCAGCGGCGGATCTCCCGGGATTTCGACAAGACTCTCTAGAAAAAACCAGCTCTTGAGATCCCTGTTGTGTCGATCGACAACGTCGGCGCCGTCTACTTCAAACACGTACGAATACAACTCCGGCGGTAGGGGGCCCACCGTCACCGACCACACACCTTGCGGTCCCCGCATCATGGCGGTGCGGTCCAGCTCTTCAATGCCTTTCACGAAAACGCTATCCGCCCGAGGCGCATGGACTCGAAACGTAACGCTG
>JAHHLP010000295.1 GCA_018679295.1 Rhodothermia bacterium | reverse complement strand
GATATGAAGCCCACAATCACCGGTACGGACACGGCGAGGATGCCCGGCAGGATCATCTCCCGAATTGCCGCCTTGGTGGATATTTCGACGCAGCGAGCATAGTCGGCCTTCGCCGTCCCTTCGCGCAGGCCTGCGATCTCTTTGAACTGCCGACCCACTTCCGTAATCATCTCTGACGCGGCACGTCCCACGGCACCCATGGCCATCGCGCTGAAGACATACGGCAACACGGCACCGATCAGGAGTCCGGCCAGAATAACCGGGTTAGCCACGTCGATGTTATCGACACCGGCCTGCTGCATGAACGCGGCGAAAAGAGCCAATGCGGTCAACGCGGCGGAGCCAATGGCAAACCCTTTGCCGATCGCTGCAGTGGTGTTTCCAACAGCATCCAGCTTGTCCGTGCGCTCGCGCACCTCGGGGGGAAGCTTTGACATTTCGGCGATGCCACCGGCGTTATCCGATATCGGGCCGTAGGCGTCTACCGCCAGTTGGATTCCTGTAACCGAAAGCATACCGACGGCTGCGATAGCGATGCCATACAGACCGGCGAAGTGGTTTGCTCCTATGATCGCGAAGGCAAGCACCAACGCGGGAATGCCGGTCGAGAACATCCCGACTCCAAGGCCCGCAATAATGTTCGTGGCGGCGCCCGTGATCGACTGTGCTGCGATGCCCGCCGTAGGCCGGTTGTGCGTCGACGTGTAGTACTCGGTCACCAGCCCAATGATAATCCCGGAGGCGAGCCCGATGAGCACGGCCCAGAACACACCCAGCGATGAGTACTCGGCGCCGCCCGCGGTCCACGCCGAAGGAAGCAACTCGCGGATGATGAAGAACGAGAGCACCGCCATGATAAAGGCAGCTCCGAACTCTCCCATGTTGAGACCCTTCTGCGGATTTCCCCCCTCCTTGACCCTGACGAACAGCGAGCCAATAATGGACACGATAATTCCAACCGCAGCGAGGACAAGCGGAAGCAGCACGCCGCCAAGCTCCATCGCGCCGGCGGCAGTCAACCCTGTCATGAAGGCCGTGCCGAGCACCATCGTACCGATGATCGATCCAACGAAACTCTCAAAGAGGTCCGCGCCCATGCCTGCCACGTCGCCCACGTTGTCACCCACGTTGTCGGCAATGGTCGCGGGGTTGCGTGGGTCGTCTTCGGGAATGCCCTCATACACCTTGCCGGCTAGGTCGGCGCCCACATCCGCCGCCTTCGTGTAGATCCCGCCCCCGACACGCGCGAACAGCGCTATGGAGGAAGCACCCAGTGAGAAACCCGAAATCACGTTGATGACCTTGACCGTCGTCCAGTCGAGGTTGCCATAAATCAGAAACAGAACGCCAAGTCCTAATACTCCCAGGCCGACCACGCAAAGTCCCATGACGAGACCACCCGAGAAGGCGACGTTAAGTGCGGGACCAAGACCGGTCCGGGCCGCATGGGTCGTGCGCACATTCGCCTTGGTGGCCACCGACATGCCGATGAAGCCTGCCAGCGCCGAGGAGAAGGCTCCAGTAACGAACGAGACCGCGATAAGCGACGACGAATCCGGTTGAGACGCGTTTGCGAAGGCAAGCAGTGCGGCTACTACGACGACGAAGACGACCAGGACCCGGTATTCCTGGCGAAGGAAAGCCCGTGCACCATCCGCGATGTTGCTCGCAATCTCCATCATGACATCGGTACCGGCATCCTGCCGACCGACCCAACGGGCACGAGTGAAGGCATAGATCAAAGCCAGTACTCCCGAGACCGGGACCAGATATGTGATGAGTGTGCTATCCATGTAGCTTTTTCTGCAACCTCTATTACGGTTTTCGACAATCTACCAAATGAGTCCTGCCGGACGTGTCAGCTGCGGATGGAACGGGACCAACAAAAAAAGCCTCGCGGCAGTTCGAGGCAGTCTCTTCATTTCGAAGTCGTCAACGGGTCCACCAGACACGCACCAGGCAAGAACGGAAAATATTGAGGCTACCGCCCAAATGGACAGTGCTTAACGCATTCTTCTAATCGGTCGAATTCTTGCGATTGTAACGATTCATCGCAGTCGTTATTCCGTCCGTGACAAAGCACAACGCCGCTTCTTCCGCCACGTCCACCGCTTCGACCATGAGCGGCTTCTGCTCGGAATCGAATTCCGATAAAACGTAATCCGACTGCCCGCCGCGGCCAAACTCGTTGCCAATGCCGATACGAAGACGGGGGAACGCCGACGTTCCGAAGTATCGAATCACGTCTTCGATACCATTGTGACCCCCAGAACCTCCCTTCGCGCGTAGCCGCACTTCGCCCGCCGGGAGATGGATGTCATCATACACTATCAAAACTTCTTGCGGCGTGATTCCGAGGTGTCGCAACAGGGATGCCACGGGACGACCGCTGCGGTTCATGAAAGCGGTGGGCTTCGCGATCACGAAAGGTCTTCCCCGCCACGAACCGCGTCCGAACACCGCGTTGAATTTGGCCGTCTCGAACTCGAGACCCGCCCGCTCCCCCACACGATCGGCCACGACGAATCCTATGTTGTGCCGGGTGTGGGCGTATTCGGGTCCGGGATTCCCGAGCCCCACGATAAGCCGAGCGTTGGACGGCATCTTGTCGTTACGACCGAATAATCGGTGCAAAAGGCGCGCGACTGGCCCCGGCTCCGAAGTCATTACTCTTCGGTGGCCTTCTCCTCGCCTTCCGTCTGCTCGCCTTCCTCCGCGGCCTCTCCTTCCTCGCCCTCGACCAGCTCGCCCTCGAGCCCCTCGACTTCTTCCTCAACCGGCTCAAGCTCGACCTTCCTGACGAAGCAGGTTACCAACGACTGCGCTCCGGGCGTCACAAACTCGACACCTTCCGACTCGAGATCCGACACATGAATGGTGTCCCCGATGCCGAGATCGGTGATGTCAACCGTCACATGGTCGGGTATGTTTATCGGCAACGCCTCGATCTCTATCTCATGCAACAGATACTGTATGTCACCTCCCTCAAGCTGCCCTTTCGACTTGCCGACATACTGAACCGGGACCGAAAGCTGGATCCTTTCCCCGGCACGGAGTAGCTGGAAATCAGCGTGAATCGGCTTGTTGAGAACAGGGTGAAACTCGACTTCCTTCAGGATGCAGTCGTATGACTCATCGCCCAGCCGGATTTCGACACGGTACCGCTCATCGGTAAACACGAGACCGTCCAGCGCCCGTGCCGTCACCTGGAAGTTGACGGTGTCTTCGCCCCGACCGTAAATCACACACGGGACGTTTTCTGCCCGCCGCAGCTCCCGCGTCGCCGACTTGCCCGTTCTTCGGGGCTTTGCGTCTATCGTAACCGTATTCATTCTGTTGTATCGGTATTGGCTTGAAAATTCCTGTTATGGCACGAAAAGCGTCGAGACCGACGCATCTCGGGAGATCCGGCTGATGGCATCGGCAAAGATGTCCGCAACACTCACCACCTCAATTCGATCGGAGGGGCGTTTTAGAGGCACGGTATCCGTAACGACGACGCGGCTGATCTCTGATGATTCTATTCGCTCGTACGCAGGACCGGAAAGCAGAGGGTGTGTACAAGCCGCCAGAATCTCCATTGCACCGGCTTTCCGAAGAGCCCGCGCGCTGCTAGTCAGTGTTCCCGCCGTATCGATGATGTCATCAATTAGGAGAACGTTCATCCCTTCAACTTCGCCGATGATATTCATCACCTCGGCCTCGTTCTGCCTCGGACGCCTTTTGTCGACGACAGCGAGGTCGGCGTCTAGACGCTTCGCGTAGGCGCGAGCGATTTTCAGTGCCCCGACGTCGGGAGCTACCACAACAAGATTTGAAAGATCGATTTCCTTGAAATAGTCGATGAAAACAGCAGATCCATAGAGATGATCCACCGGCACGTCGAAGAAACCCTGAATTTGGGATGCGTGCAGATCCATCGTAAGAACGCGGTCGATACCGGCCGTGGTCAGCATGTTGGCCATCAGCTTCGACGCGATGGACACGCGCGGCTGGTCCTTTCGCTCCTGTCTACCGTAGCCGAAATAGGGAATCACGGCAGTAACTCGCTCGGCAGACGCCCTCTTGGCCGCATCGATCATCAGCAGAAGCTCAATCCAGTTGTCGCCGTCCGGGTGCGTGCTCTGGATGATGAACAGGTCGGTGCCGCGAATCGATTCGTCATAACGAACATAAATCTCGCCGTCGGCGAAATTATTGATCGTAACCTGACCGAGCGTGGTTCCGAACGACTCGGCTATCCGGCGGCCGAGAGAAGGGTTTGATCGGCCGGAAAAGAGGGTGATCGGATATTCGTGCTGGGCGCTCAGCATGTTTTCAGGTGCCAGGGTTGCTCGAGTTAACGACTCGTATTTATCATTCGCGCAGCACGGAGCGAAGCCTACGCTTCAAAAGCTGCCCGGGGAGGATTCGAACCTCCACATACGGCTCCAAAGGCCGCTGTCCTGCCATTAGACGACCGGGCAAAACGGGTGTCTCCACCACACCGGACCCTGCAAGACATAGGCTTGGCGGAGCCTTTAAAAATAGGAGCGACCCCTTCGTATGTCAACGAATTCACTTCGCCCAAACTCCGAATCGGTACCAATTCGATCATCCTTCTTGAGCGTTCGCCCATGGTTCCGGGTTAATACGGATTGCAGGAGGGTGGTTTGTTGAAAATGCGGGAAGCAATTGGAATCGTCGGCGGGATGGGGCCGGCCGCAGGCCTCGACCTCTTCGACAAGATCGTCAAGGCCACCGACGCCCGGTCCGATCAGGAGCACCTGCCCGTGATCATGGTATCCCATCCCGGAGACATACCGGACCGAACCGAGTATCTGCTCGACGGTGTCGGCTCCAATCCGGCTGACGCAATCTATGACATCCTGCGCCTTCTGGAGCAGGCCGGCGCGACAGTGGCGGGAATTCCCTGCAATACGGCCCACGCGCCCCGGATTCTCGACGACGTTCTCAAACGCCTTGATGACGAGGGTGCTTCAATCAGGCTGATCAACATGATCAACAAAACGATCCAGCACTTGCGTGGCCAGGCCGGCGAACCAGCAAGAATCGGTGTGCTCTCGACGCGAGCTGTGCGCACTCTTCGGATTTACGCCGACGCGCTCGAGGCCGCCGGGTTCGACGTCGTTCAGGCGAACGACGAGGTTCAGGACAAGCTGGTCAGTCCGGTCATCTTTTCACGGGAGTACGGGCTCAAGGCATTTGCCCCGGCGTCCGAACAGGCGCGCGCCAACGTGTTGGAGGCTGTTGAGCACCTTGCCGACGGCGGAGCGACCGCTGTAATTCTGGGATGCACCGAACTTCCCCTTGCCGTACCCGAGTCGAACCATCATGGCGTCTGGCTCGTCGATCCAACACAGGTGCTCGCACGAAGCCTGATCGAGGAGACGTACCCGCACAAACTCGCGGCCCCGACCTCCTGAGGATCAAAAGCAGGTGCCCACCTGTTTTTGTCGGGTGACGCCATCGACTCCCGATTTCCGACGCACATGCTCAGCCAGGCCGTCGAGGACTACCTCAAGATCATCTACAAGCTGCAAGGCGACGGCGTCGCGTCGACCTCGGACATTGCTCGTGCTCTCGACGTCTCTCCGGCATCCGTCACGAGTATGACGAGGCGGCTGAGCGATCTCGGACTCGCCAGGTATGAATCCTACCGGGGAGTCACACTAACAGAGAGCGGGACCAAGATCGCACTCGAGATCATTCGGCACCACCGGCTCCTGGAAACCTATCTCAAGGAGGTTCTTGGATACCCATGGGACAAGATGCACGAGGAAGCGGAGCACCTCGAACATCACATATCGGAGGCGTTTGAAGACAAGATCGAGGAGCTTCTTGGATATCCCACCCACGATCCGCACGGCGACCCGATCCCGACGCGGGATGGCAAGATCGCCGAGCCCGCCTTGGACCGCCTGGCGGATTCCCCGAATGGAGCCGAAGTGAAAATCGAGCGGGTCTCTGACGAGGACTCGGAGGTACTTCACTACCTGGAAGACCTGGGACTGCTTCCGGGAGCGATCGTTAGGATCGTGGGAAAAGAACCCTTCGACGGGCCGCTTACACTCCGCATCGACGGCGATGAAAAGATCGTAGGCCGCGCTGTGGCGCGACAGGTGTTTGTGGCGGGCATGGACCGCCCCGAGAGCGACGGGAATCCAACCTCGGGGTCCTAGTACTCGACGCGGCCGTCGAATCGATTCCAGACTTCGAACGGCGCGCCTGCATCCGACGCAAGTAGCCGGATCATCGGGAGATGTCGAGTCTCCGGCGTCAAATCCAGTTCATTGTATATGAACTCGTCGTCGAACCCGGCCTTCGCAGCCTCCTCGCGGGTTGCAGCATAGTAGATCCGGGTCGGCCGCGCCCAATAGATCGCTCCAAGGCACATCGGGCACGGCTCGCAGCTGGTGAATAGCTCGCAGCCATCCAGTTGAAAAGAGTCCAGTGCTTCGCAGGCGCGACGGATGGCGACGATTTCCGCATGGGCCGTAGGGTCGTTGCTCGAAGTAACCAGGTTCGTGCCTTCCGAAATGATTGCGCCGTCTCTGACGACGAGCGCTGCAAACGGGCCTCCCCTTCCCGACCGCGCGTTAGCTACCGCAAGGTCAATGACCCTGCGCATTAGGACCTCGGCATTCGCCTGCGTCAACCGACCACCTTTTCGTTTAACTTGGGAAACTCTACCTAGCTTGGGGGAGGCGCAATCAACATAGCTTCCGGGGATTCGACTATCAACGCATGAAACCACTCGCACGCCGCACCGACGATCTTCGCCAGAGCGACATTCGGGCCGTCAGTCAAATGGTTCGAGCCGTCGACGGGATAAACCTGGGACAGGGTATTTGCGATCTCCCAACGCCCGAACCACTGAGGAGATCGGCCATGGACGCCGTCGACCGGAGCCTTGCGACCTACTCACACCACGCCGGCATCGAGACACTCCGGGACTACATTCTCGCCAAGGCTCGTTCCTACAACGAAATCCCAGTCGAGTCCATAGACAGCATCGTGGTCAGCGCCGGTTCGACGGGCGCTTTTGCTACCGCCATTCTTGCCATCCTGGATCCGGGTGACGAGGTGATCGTCTTTGAACCGTTCTACGGATACCACGTCAATCTCGTGAGGGCGGTCGGGGCCACAATCGTTACCGTACCCCAGAGCGTGCCTGACTGGACGCTCGATTTCGACCAAGTCGAGGCCAGTGTCTCCCCTCGAACCAAGGCGCTTGTCGTCACCACGCCGGGTAATCCGAACGGAAAGGTATGGTCGCGGGATGAACTCTCCCGACTCCTCGACATAGCCGAACGACACGACCTGTGGATCATCACGGATGAAATCTACGAGTACATCGTTTACGACGACCTCGAACACGTCTCAGCTGCGTCACTGCCGACAGGTTACGATAGGACTATTACGATCTCCGGGTTCTCCAAGACATTCAACATGACAGGGTGGAGACTGGGCTATTCGGTATCTCCATCAGTGACCGCCGAGAAGATCGGGCTACTGAACGACTTGTTTTACATCTGTGCCCCCACGCCGCTCCAGCATGGCGTGGCAGCAGCGGTCGACATGAGCGAGTCCTACTTTGACGAGATGCGAGCGGATTATGCGCGCAAGCGGCACCTCATGTGCACAACCCTTGAATCGGCTGGGTTTGACGTCTCGTGGCCCGACGGAGCCTATTACGTTCTGGCCGGAATACAACCGCTCGCCGAGCGACTACCCGGTTTTGACAACGATCGGATTGCCTGCCGCACCCTCATCGAACGGTGCGGAATTGGATCAGTCTCCGGCTCGTCGTTCTTCACCGACCAACAGGTGGGGAGCACATACCTGCGATTCTGCTTCGCCAAGGAAATGGATGAACTTGAGACGGCCTGCCGCCGACTCGAGGAAGTGTTTGCTCTGTAATCGGCCGGCGTGATCCGGTTCGAAATGTCGGCCGTGAAAGTCGATCAACATCGGAGCGCTACCAAATCATCCCGCCTTCCGGCTCTCTCCTGTCGCGGATGCCGAGCAAGCCGGCGTTCGCCTCCCTCGTCCTAGCCCGAAACACCAACCCGGCGAAGGGCCGCGAGTACTTCATCGTGAAGATGACCGTTCGTGGCGATGACTCCCTTGTTGGTTTCAAGTCGCCCGCCATGACTGAAGTCGAGTGGTTTCCCATCTATGTCACTGACACGCCCTCCAGCCTCCTCGACGACGAGCAACCCCGCCGCATGGTCCCAAATCTTCTCTACGTAGTTGGGGCGAGTCGGGAGTCGCATGTAAATCTCGGCGTCGCCACGTGCGACAATCGCGTACTTCGCCTGGCTGTCGAGCCGAATGGAATCTTCGGTGATGCCCAGCACCTCCGCGACATCCGCGGCATCTCCGTGCGAACTGTGGCCGGACTCGACTGACTCGCAAAACCGTGCTCGTTTTGTATCAGCGACGGGACTCACGTGGATAGGCTTCTCCTCTCCCTCCGAATAAAGCGGGACCGCCCAGGCCCCCTGATCCTTCACCGCGACGAAAGCCTGCCCTGGGGAATCATTCTCACCCGGCAAATTCGGACATGCGAGCGCGGCCACGACAACCTCACCGTCCTCAATGAGAGCAAGAGCGACCGCATACTGATCGCTGCGAAGAAAACCCTTGGTACCGTCGATGGGATCAAGCGTCCACAGGCGACGACTATAATCGCGTGCCCCACCCCGGTCGATCAGACGCAGCACATCACCCGCCGCGACGCCGGGTATAATTTCCCCCACGTAGCCGACGATCCGATCAAGAACCGATGCGTTGCCCTGTTCGCGAAGAACGGACGCGTCCTCCTCACCGATAATCGGATCCGATGCGAAGCGGGATTCCAGCACGTGACAGACGACCGCCTGGCTTCCAAAGTCTGCTACCGTTACCGGGCTGCGGTCCTTCTTTTCAATGGTGTCCGGACTGATGCTCCGCTGTACGGATCGGCACAATACTGCCGCCCTTCGAACTGCATCAAGAGCGGCGGACTTTTCCTCGGAGTAGGTCTTTGGCATTCGTGCTTGGCTTGGTTTGTTCGTTACTGCAACTGCCCGTATTTCGGAAGATCCGTGAGGAACCGGTATGACCGTTCATTGAAATCGACCCGAAAGCAGTAGTGCACCGACCCGTTTGTTACGATTACATAGGGCGCACGCAACTCCGTGTTGTACCGACTCACCTGGTCAAACACGTCCTGAGTGATCGGCGTCTCCGGCGACTTGCACTCGACAATTATGAGCGGGTTGGCAGACCGGTCAAATACCACGATGTCGGCCCGACGTCTCATGCCGTTGTAGGTGAAGCCCTTTTCCACGGCGATGAGTCCGATGGGTGCCTGGACCGTGTCGATCAGGAAGGCCAGAGCATACTGCCGCACCCATTCCTCGGGCGTAAGACGGACGAACGTGCGTCGGACTGGATCGCGCACAAATTCCTTTCCGTCACGCATCCTCCTATCTAGCGATATCTCCGGCACCGCCAATTGGACGGGCTGCCGGGCATCTGGTTTGGTAGCTGTAGCCATGCCGAAATCTACCAAACAGATGTCAGTCACCCTCCGGATTACCGGATAGTTCACCGAAAGCCTCGTCTGCGTATCCCGTCAACTCCACGTACCCTTCGCCGGTTACCGGACTTCCGGCTGCTACGCCAACGATAGAGACGGCGCCTTCCCAATATTGAACAGCGAGTCTCAGTTCCTGATCATCAATGATCGGCTGTATGTCGAGACGAACCTGCCGGTCGGGAATCTCGAGCGTCCATCCGGCCGGATACTCGCCTCCCGACGCATCGCTCTTCCATCGATCTGTCACCTCTAAAGTAATGTCCGTCCGATCGAGGCGGATGGGGTCGGCACTGTCCTCAACCAAGGTGCCCTCTACAAATGGCCGCTTGACTTCGGGATTTTGTTCACGCACCTGGAAGTACATCAGGTCCCAACCGTTGGATAGCCGCAGGGCAAACCAGTCCCACCCTACCTGTGTTGGACCCAGCGCGCTGGTGCTCCACTCATGGTCCATCCATGTCAGTCCCTCCACCTCGCAAGCTCTGCCGCGAACTGCTACCGTGCCTGTGGAGCGCAGCCTGGTGAACGAATAGTAATAGGATGCATTGTCGGGATCGTCGCTTTTCGGACTGAGGCCATTCTCGCCGTGGAAGATCGGTGGACGCTCGGGCTGGAGGGTCAAATCAAGGCTGAAATCGGTTGCTGTGGCCCGAAGAGACGAATGCATCGCGGTCTCTCCGACCTGTCGAACTTCCCAGTCTTGAACCCACGCCCGAAACGGTGAGGCCGTCGCTCCCGCGAGCCCGGCTGCTCCGCGGCTCGTTTTGTCGGCGAAAAGGAAAACCCCGGTTCGGCCGTCCGAGACAGCCATGTGCGCCGAGTAGAGCTGGTTGGTCCGCCAGTCAGTGCCCACTGCCGGCTCAGGAACCAGGGCGTTGCGAAATACGGTGAACTGAAAGCCTATCGGACTGCCGGTGTCCGCGCAGTCGAGATTGCCGGTATAGTACCACCACTCTGTCTTGAACTCCGGATGGGGACCGTGGTCGTCCGGAAAGCTGATACGGCCCGGCCGGTTAGCGCGCGCGAAGCCCGTCGTGTCGCTCCGCAGCGCCTCCGCCACAGAAATCGATGCTCTTATCGGCTCACGGTCTCCGTTACCATTGATCAGCGCAAAGATGGCGCTAAGGCCTGCAACGAGGAGCAGCAGCACAAGCGATATGGCTGTTCTGCGACTCATTCGCGTCGCAGCGCCTCGGAGGGGCGTGTCTGAGACATCTTCCAGGCCGGATACAACCCGGCGATGAGTGCTGCCAGTACAGCCAGAAGGATCGCCACGCCAACGGCTTCGGGCGTGGGTTCGAACTGCAGCGTCCACCCAAAGGAACGCTTGTTAATCACGAAGACGAGCAAGGCCGCAAGTGACAGCCCAAGGGGAACGGCCAGAAGCCCGGCCAGCAGACCCATGACTGCGGTCTGAAGCGTCACGAATCCCCAGAGCTGACCCGGAGTCATCCCGTTCGCGCGCATCACTGCGAGCTCTCGGGACTTCTCTAGTTGCAGCGCCATCAAGGCGCTGAGCACACCGATGAAGGCAACGACAATGGTAAGCAGTCGCAACACGCCGGTAACGACGAAGGTCCGATCGAATATTTCCAACGAACGACTTCGAAGCGAGCGATTTGACTGTATGTACAGTTCCTGAAACTCCGACGTGCTACGGCGGACATCCTCGATCACCGATTCGACGGAAGTTGAGTCGTCGACGTACAGCGCCATCCCGTTCACTCCCGGGTCACTGAAATGCCTTTCGTAGACCGCACGGCTGTACAGGATCGCTCCAAGATCTGACCCGTAGTCGTAATAGACCCCTGCGACGTTGAACGGGCGTGGACCGCTTTCCGTTTGCACGATTACGTCATCCCCGCGGTTTACGCCGTATCGAAAACTGAACGGTTCCGAGACGATAATGACATCGCGCTCGACTAGCTCCTCCCAGACCTCATCACGCTCTTCCTTAAGCACAAATGTTTCCGGAGTCATCGGGCCGGGTTCGATGACGACAGCGTCAACGCTTCCGAGATTGGTCTCCGCATCCACAGTGGCGACCGTGTAGATCTCACGAACGCCGGAGGTGTTGCGGACCGCGGCGACCGCGTCCGGCCGAAGCAGCGTATCTCCCTTTCGAACGACGACGCTGGGTGCCTGGATGTAGATGTCCGCCTGAAGAGAGTAGCCGAGCCATTGAACGACCGTCGTGCGGAAACTACCCACCATCACGCCGACGCCTATCGTGGCGGAAACGGCCACCATGAGCGCTGCGATGGCGACGCCGGTTCTCGTCAGACTGACGCCAACAGCGTTCGACGCCATCGTACCGATTACACCAAACATGCGGTGAAGGATGGGCCGAAGGATTCTGGTGCCGACCAGGACGAGGGCCGGCGCAGCCGCTACAAATGCGAGGATTACCAACAGGAGCCCCACATAGCTCAGAACGATGCTTCGCTCCGTGGCATATAGCACCGCTCCGGCGCACACAGCAATGCCCACACTCGCTATCGCGAATCGACCTGCGAAACGGTGAGCGGTAGATTCGGCGGCTGACCGCTGCAGCGTTACCGTTACCGGAACGGCGGTCGCTTCCCACGCCGGACGAAGCGCCGCCAGCAGCGTCACGCCCACGCCGAGACCGACACCCTTCGCGATGGATTCGAACCCTATGTCGATCTCGGACACCGTAACCGCGAAGTAGAGGTCATTAATCGTTCGTGTAACCAGATCAACAAGGACGGTCGCAAGGGACACCCCCAGGACCATTCCAACCAGCGTGCCCGCCACACCTATCACCGCCGCCTCGCCACTCACCAGAGCAAATATCTCCCGCCGGGTCATCCCCAACGCCCGCAGCCGGCCGATCAGCGGGCGACGCTGCACGACGCTGAACGTCATCGAATTGTAGATCAAGAACATCCCCACGACGAGCGCCAGCAGGCTTAGTGCGCGAAGGTTGACGTCGAAGGCACGGGTCATCTGCGCGAGCGTCTCCGTCCGCGCGTCCGACCGCTTCACCACTACCCCGGACGGCAAAGACGACGTGAGGCGCTCGAGGCCCAAATCATCACCCTCTGGAACTACCAGATCCACGCGCGACAAGGAGCGCTCGAGTGAAAAAAGCTCCTGAGCCGTAGAGATATCTGCAACGACGACGGTTTCCAGGGCAGCGGCACTCCGCTCATCATCCGGCTCGATCAGGCTGGCAACCAGCAGCTTCGCGTCGACGCCCCCGACGTCGACGCGAATCCAGTCCCCGGCGGTAATACCACAGTCTGCGGCCACATCCGCCGACAACGCAATCGCGGGACGCGTCAGCATCGCCGCAAGATCGATGGATCCCTCGCCTGTGTACCCCCGGACCTCCCCATCGCGGAGCGGGTCGATGCCCATCACTTGAAAGACCCGGCGTTCGCACTCTGCGATCCGGAGATACCCCTCGACCACCGGTGCCGCGATCACGCCGGGAGTAGAAAGAACAAGCTTGGTGTAAACGCTGTCGCTTATCGTCCCATCCGGGCCGACGATCTGATGCGTCGCCGACCCCGCCACAGCGTCGGCAGAGAGCGAGAACGCCTTACTGGAACTCGAGTTGGCGATGTCTATCGCTACCACTACCGCGACGCCGACAGCCACCCCGACGACCGAGAGCAGGAGCAGCCACGGATGGCGCAGAAGGTAGCGGCGGCTGATGCGGGCGGTGAGCATCGTCAAGGGGCACGGCGATTTTCGACGACATCGGCATCCCGAACCTTTCCATCGCGCATCTCTAGCAGCCGATCCGCCCGGTCGAGGAAGTCCATGTCGTGGGTGACTATGAGCATCGTCGTGTCTTGCTCGCGAATCAGCTCCAGATAGACTTCCATGACGGCTTGACCAGTCCTAAAATCCAGATTGCCGGTAGGCTCATCGGCGAGGATCAACAGAGGTTCATGAACCAGCGCGCGTGCGATCGCAACCCGTTGCTGCTCGCCCCCCGAAAGCCGATCCGGATACGAGTCCCTCCGATCCGCCAGTCCGACCTTCTCGAGGTAGGTCATCGCCCGCGCCTCCCCCGAGTCGTCTGCCCGACCGTTGAGCTCCAACGGTAGCATCACGTTCTCAAAGACCGTGAGCGTGGGAATCAGGTTGAAAGACTGAAACACGAATCCCAGATGACGACGCCGGTACAGCGTCCGAGCTCTTTCCGAAAGCCCGCCGAGTTCGGTCCCGCCAAGTGTCACCGTCCCCGAATCGGGCACATCCAGCCCGCTGATAAGATTCAGCAAAGTGCTCTTACCTGCCCCGCTGCGGCCCAGCATGACCACCAACTCGCCCCGCTCAATCTGCAAGTCCACGCCCGAGAGCACGGTTCGCGTCGTGCCTCCCTCCGAAAACGACTTCGTGAGGCTCTTTACCGAGACAATGGGTTGACCATCCTGCATAGGACTTCTGCAACTTTCAGTCACGAATAGCAGTGCATCGAGGATGCGCCTGCATATTGGACGTCCGCCGTCGGACGGGTATGAAACGATGCGACGCCGAGTATGCCCGGCGTGTTCAAGATGTGGGCAGCCTTCGTAAAGAAATCATGGGCCACCGCGACTTTAGATGCGGAAAGCGGTCGGCGAAATCACTCTGATCGAACACCTGCCGCAAGCAGGTACAGAACTGCCATTCGGACTGCAACCCCATTGGTAACCTGGTTCAGGATGACGGCGCGCTCGTGGTCCACGACTTCACTGGCCAGCTCTACCCCTCGGTTGACGGGCCCGGGATGCATGATGATCAGATCCTTGTATCGTTCCAGGTGCTGCAGCCCGATGCCAAATCGGGTATGGTATTCCCGCAAGCTCGGAAACAGCCCGACGCCCTGCCGCTCAAGCTGAATCCTGAGTGCCATCGCGACGTCACAACCTTCAAGAGCCTCGTCCAACCGGTTGGTGGCCCGAACGCCGAGTTGCTCGATACCCCTTGGCAGCATCGTTTGCGGGCCGCACACCGTCACGTTCGCCCCTAGCGCGTTGAGTCCAAATATGTTGGAGCGCGCTACCCGGCTGTGTGCGATGTCACCAATGATCGATACGTTCAGCCCCTCGAAGCTCTCAAACAGGTCAGACATGGTAAGCATGTCCAGAAGACCCTGCGTCGGGTGCTCGTGGGCGCCGTCTCCTGCATTGATGACGACGGCCTCCACACACGAGGTGAGGAACTGAGCGGCTCCCGGCGATCGATGGCGAATGACCACCATGTCGATCTTCATAGCCTCGATGTTGCGAGCGGTGTCCTTCAGCGTTTCGCCTTTCGAAACCGACGATCCTGACGCGCTAAAATTGACGGTGTCGGCCGAAAGCCGCTTCTCCGCGAGCTCAAACGAGATGCGCGTACGGGTAGACGATTCGAAGAAGAGGTTGACGACGGTCACATCGCGCAGGGTCGGAACCCGCTTGATCGGCCGATGGAGCACCTCTCGAAACTCGCGCGCAGTCGAAAGAACAAGCTCAATTTCGTCGCGGTCGTAATCCGCCAACCCCAACATGTGTCGACGACGCAGTGTAGTGTCGTCATCCCTCTCGGCGACCATCGTCGTCTCCTCACTGATCATGATCCCAGCGGCCTGGACGTGCCTTGTCGGTTATTCATGCGGCCCGCGGAGTCGTGACAAGCCAAACACCTTCCATCTCGTCCACCTCTTTCAGTCGTACCCTGACTTCTTCGCCGGACACCGTAGGTACGGTTCGGCCTACAATATCTGCCTGGACAGGCAGTTCGTGCAGGCCGCGGTCTACAATGACGAGTAGCGTTACCGACGCGGGGCGCCCCATGTCCATCAGAGCATCGAGAGCGGCCCGGACCGTCCGGCCGGTGTACAGGACGTCATCAATCAAGACAACGTTGCGACCAGAAATGTCGAACGGGATGTCCGTCGAACGCACGACCGGCTGCTTCATCCTCAACCGGAAGTCATCCCGGTACATGGTAGCATCCAGCGCGCCGACCTCGATATCCATCCCCTCCACGGCACGGATTCGACGACCCAGCCGCCGAGCAAGGAATACCCCTCGGGTTTGCATCCCGATCAACGCCAGCTTGCCGGCATTCGACGGATCCACATCCAGAACGTCGATGATCTGCCTCGCCATCCGGTCGAGGGTTCGACCGAGGTCGTCTGCGTTCATCAGCTCCGCCTTAACCGTGTCCTGCGGCTCCATGACCGTGTCGCGACCGTGTACTTGTCCTTCGGTTCAATATCCTTTGAAGTTACGCGATTTCGATTTGCTGATTTCTCAGCGCACCAATGTTTCACGCGTCCAGATCCCACCAAGCCAGTGGGCGGAAGTGAGCGCCGATGGATCCGCTCAAACGATATCACGTTTAGTCGTTCGAACCCACCGAAAAAAGGACGCTTGATGCCCGACACCTCGACCGCACTTCGTTTTCTGGACCCCACCGTAGTCTCGCGACTCGATAATATGGAGATGCGGGCTCGTTTGATCGTGGAAGGTTTCATGACCGGTCTGCATCGAAGCCCTTACCACGGCTTCTCTGTCGAGTTTGCAGAGCATCGCCCGTACAATCCCGGAGACGAGTTACGGCATGTCGACTGGAAGGTGTACGCCAAAACCGATCGCCATTACGTCAAACAGTACGAGGAGGAAACCAACCTCCGACATTACGTACTGCTCGACACTTCCGCGTCGATGCGATATCGAAAGTCGGCAGAGCTGTCGAAGCTCGAATACAGCGTGTACCTCGCCGCGTCCCTGCACTACCTGATGGTCAAGCAGCGAGATGCAACGGGCTTGATCGCCTTTGACAGCAGCGTACATACAATCTTGCCGCCAAAGAGCACTAGCCGGTACATGCGGCAGATTCTTGCCGCCCTGGAAGGCATTCTGACCGATCCGCAGGCCCAAACACGCACGGCCGCCGCCGACGCACTCGCCGAGGTCGCCGAGAGAATCAGCCGACGATCACTCGTGGTCGTGATTACCGACCTTTTCGAAAACCTCGCGACTCATGACTCCCTATTGAAATCGCTCCGGCACTTGCGTTATCGCGGTCACGAAGTGCTTGTCTTTCACGTACTCGAGAGTGGGGCAGAGAGAGAGTTCGATTTCCCGAATGTCCCGATGTTGTTTCGTGATATGGAGACGGGCGAGGAAATAACTCTTCAACCGGCCCAGCTTCGCGAGAACTACCAAGAGGCGGTACAGCTATTCAGCGAGCGGTTTCGGATGAAGTGCCGCGAGTACAACATCGATTTCGTCGAGCTGGACACCGAAAGCCGGTACGATACGGCGCTTCTCGCGTACCTCAACAAGCGAAGGCAACTCGCATGACTTTCTCTTCGCTGCGAATCAGCGCTCAAGACTCGGCCGGCGCGCCTGTCAAGCCGGTGCGTGATTGGAGCTTATTGTCGAAGGTGTCCGGCCTGACCCTGCGGGCTGCCGGAACCTGGTGTCTGGGATTAACCCTGATGCTGGCTTCCACGGGCACTACCATGGCACAGGCGCCCGAGCCGGCCCGAAACGCACTCGTAACGCCAACAGCGTTCGATCGCCCTGACGTGGTAGGCCGGTACCAGTCGACAATCACTGCCGAGGAACTTGCTGCACATCTCTACCTTTTCGCCTCGGACTTCTTCGAGGGACGTGCCACTGCAACGAGGGGCCAGAAACTGGCGGCGTACTACCTCGCTTCCGAGTATAAACGGTTAGGCTTGACGCCGAAGGGAAGCGCAGAGCCCGACTCGCAGAACCTGCTGGAAACTTACATGCAGCCGTTCCCGGTATATGCTGAACGGCTCAAGAAGACCACGCTTTCGGCGCGTATTGGGGACGAAACGGTGGCCACTTCCGTCTTCGGGCCGGCCTCCTCCGACGGCCACTCTTACCTCGCATCGGGTAGTGTAGCGGAAACGGTTGGCCCGCTCGTCTTTGCGGGATATGGAATAAGTGATCCGGAGTACGGCTACGACGATTTCAAAGCGCTCAGGGAAGCCGGGATCGACTATGAATCCAGTTGGGTACTAATCCTTCGCGACGAGCCTCTTGCGTCGCCAGATAGCAGCCGGTTTGCTACCTCAGACGGAGGACCGTCGGAGTGGACCAGGCAGCCACGTTTGAAACACCTGTCACTCTATCGCCGGGCGGGCCCACGTGGAGTACTAGTCGTTGGCGACACAGGACCGCGGGCAAAGAAACCCTTTGCTCGCGTAGTGGATCGACAAGCCGAAGAAATCACGGAAATCGACGACCTTTCGCTGAGTGAATCCATCTCTCCCTTCCCCTATCTACCGATTCACGTCATATCTACCGACTTCGCGAATCGTCTATTGGCGCCGGCCGGAGTAACGGTCGCGCAAGTACAAGAGCAAATCGATTCTGAACTGAAGCCGCACGTCTTTGCCGTACCGAACATCGAGGTGACGGGGAGAATTACGAGGGGTCCTGTGAAACTGAGCACCGAGAACGTCATCGCGATGATCGAGGGCACAGACCCCGAGCTCAAGGACGAGTACGTCGTGATCTCCTCACACTACGACCACATCGGACTCACGGGCGACCCGGACGGAGATGCAGTCAATAACGGCGCCGACGATGACGGGTCGGGCGTCGTGGCGGCGCTCGAGATGGCCGAAGCTTTTCGGATGGCCAGAGAGGACGGATACGGCCCACGGAGATCCGTGTTGTTTATCAACTTCTCGGGTGAGGAACAGGGACTGCTTGGATCCGAATACTTCGCCGACAAAGATCCGGTCGTCCCGCTCGACCAAATCGTAACCGTCTTGAACATGGACATGATCGGGCGGATTGACCCCACCTATCGCGGAGGGACCGACGACTACGTATACGTCATTGGGTCGCGGCTCATATCAGAGGAGCTGCACACCATCGCAGAACGCGTCAATCAGTTGACCGGTCGAAATCTGAAGCTGGATGAGCGGTTCAACAGTCGCAGTGATCCAAACCGGTTCTATGCTCGGTCCGATCACTGGAACTTCGGCAAGCATGGAATCCCATTCATATTCTTCTTCACGGGTACCCACGAAGACTATCATGAGCCCGGAGACGAGGCGCACAAGATTCTCTACGACCGCCTTGCCAATATCTCGCAGCTCGTATTCGCCACGGCGTGGCAAGTGGCCAATCAGGATGTGCCGCCAGAGGTCACGGGACGCGGGTTCAACTGACTGAAACCGGTGCGGACCAAGCCGTATCAAATTAGTCCGGGTTTGCGATCGACTACTGTAGCCATCCGAATCTACAGCAACCAGCGGCATCCACTATAGCCACCATCGGGCCGCGCATGGCGTTGCTCCGGCGCCGATGCCTGTAATCGAGTCAGGCGCCTAGTAGACGGGCGGCGCGTTCACGGCTTCGACCCTGGTAATCTGGGGAACCGTCCGCTTCAATGCCTGCTCAATCCCGGCACGCAAAGTCATCGTACTCATGGGGCACGTGCCGCAGGCACCTAGCAGCTCCAACTCCACGACCAGGTCATCAGTCACATTCAGCAGGCGGACAGAGCCGCCATCCGCCATCAGGTAGGGCCGCAGCATGTCCAAGGCCTCCTCTATCTGATCCCTCAGTTTCGGATCAGATGCGGGATCATAGGCGCTTGCAGTCGGGTCGTTTTGCGAATCTGGCTGCTCGTTCATGCCTGCAGGTTATGATAAATGTAGGTTGACTCCGGCTCTTACACGCGGACGGGCTACCGATGAAGAATTTCTACCTTCTGCGTTGGATCAAGATCCGCATTTCGAAGCTCAACCGATTTAACGACGTTCCTGGCCAACAGGCCGAAGGCTTCACCGATCGGCTCATCCCGCAACGTAGCGGCTACCGGCGTACCGGCATCACAGTGCTCGCAGATCTGCTGCACGATCGGAATCTCTCCAAGGAAGGGAATTTCCAGTTGATCAGCCAGCCTTCTCGCACCCCCCTCTCCGAATAGGTGGTACTTCTTCTCCGGAGCGTCCGGTGGCGAAAAATACGCCATGTTTTCCACGATGCCGAGAACCGGTACGTTAACCTGTTGAAACATGGCGACCCCCTTTCGGGCGTCTGCGAGGGCTACCTCCTGGGGAGTCGAAACGATGACAGCGCCCGATAGCGACACGGTCTGCACGATTGTAAGCTGTATGTCACCCGTTCCAGGAGGAAGGTCCAGCACCAGAAAATCCAGATCTCCCCACGAGGTCTCTCCAAGAAATTGGCGGATTGCGCTCGTGACCATCGGCCCTCGCCAAATGACCGCCTTGTTCTCGTCCACAAGGAACCCCATCGAGAGAAGCTTCACGCCATAGCTCTCGACGGGAATGATCTTACGATCATCATCGACGCGGGGGCGCGCGTCCCTGACGCCGAGCATCGTCGGAATCGAGGGTCCGTAAATATCAGTGTCCACCAGCCCGACATCGTAACCTTCCGCCGCCAGCGCCACCGCGAGGTTGACCGCAACAGTGCTTTTCCCAACGCCACCCTTGCCAGACGCCACAGCGATGGTGTTGACTACGCCGCCACCGAGAACGGGGCCGGCAGCACCTCCATCGACCTGCAGGTCGTCACCGAGACTTATCATCTCGCTGTCAACCTCGATGTTCACTGGCAGCGTGATTCCGGCATCCCGGATGGCCTCCTCGCAAAGACGCTTGCACTCAGACGCAAAGTCCGTGGTTGGATCGCGCAGCACAATTTCGAACGAAATCCGTTCGTCGCCGACATTCAGCCGGCGAATCAGGTTAAGGCGAACAACGTCTTTCCCAAGATTCGGGTCAACTACGCTCTTTAGCGCCTCAAGAACTTGTGTCGGGCTTACTCCCATGGTTGTCTGCGACCAAAACCGCGTTAACACATACCCTCGCACTAACGGTCGCCACGTCGATTGTTTCCGACGATTATTCTCCTCGCTTTTTCTTCAAGGAGGCATAGCGAATCGCGAGACCATGTCGCAGTCCACGTGGACTCACTACACATTCCTCTTCGTCGAGAAGATCAAAGATCTGATTCAGTATCAACACTCCTGCAGCGAATACGTCGGCCCGTCCTCGCATGACAATCGGATTAAGAGCCAAGGTCGCCTCATAGTCCATTCCGAGGAGGCGGTCGCACCAGGCGGAACACGTCGACCGGTCGATGACGACCTCAGCGTTGTCGAACTCAGCCCAGGAGGTGACGCCACGATCGATCAGGGCCAAGGCTCGAATGGTTCCCGCGGCCCCAACAAAGACCAGATCACCTCTTTCGATCGCCGGCGGGGCCACCATCCCAACGGTCTGATTAACGGTACCGATTGCCTTCTCGACGTCCTCCGGCTCTGGGGGGAGCTTCGTAAAGCATCGTTCGGTGATGCGGACGGATCCGATGTCGAGACTGACTGCACGGCGTATTGTGAGATCCTTCCCACCATCCACATAAGTGAGTTCCGTGGAGCCACCACCGATGTCCACGATTACCGCCGTGTCGTACGGGCGATCAATGCACGAGAGGGCACCGATACTTGTCAGCAGGGCCTCTTCCTCACCGCTCACGATCGTGTAGTCCAGTCCCGTTTCGTGTTTTACAAACCGGATAAGTTCGTCGGGGTCCTCGGCATCGCGCGACGCACTCGTGCCCGCCACCATCACGTTGGAGGCTCCAGCCTTGCGGGAGATTGCCGCAAACTCACTCAAGGTTTGGCGAAGCCGATCGAGAGCATCTGGATGTAGCGTCCCTGAGGCGTCGATTCCCTGGCCCAGACGGACGAAGCGCGTCTCGCTGTGCATCGGCATTGCGTCCCCATGCTCAGTCACGGCTGACAG